>NZ_OSDX01000015.1:0-96809 GCF_900382755.1 Vibrio sp. Evd11 | reverse complement strand
TCCAGCCGTGAGATATTTTTGTTGATAGTGTTGGGTGAACTGCGTCTATAAAAACTATCGATTCATCCTTGCCACAGCTTGCCTTTAGCGCTTCATAAGCCGCTATGAATGCTTGCTGTTTCGCTTCATCAAACTTGTGTGGTACGCCTTTCGGTTGCTTGTAGCTAAAACCATTATGGTGAAGCCATTTGTTCATACCAGAGACAGTATAATTAAGTCCAAATGCCTCTTTAACGTAGTCAACAATTTGATGAGTGTGAGAATAGGTTTTCTCAGTCAAATGCTCGATCAAGTGCATGGTTTGAGTAGCAGAAAGCTTGCTTTGGCTTCCACCATTTTCAGGCTTAAGTTTTTCAGAAAGAACATAATCACTGAGATGACGAGCAACGGTCGATTCGTGAATACGAAGAGCTTGAGAAATCATAGTCTGAGTCCAACCTTCAGAAGCCAGCAAAACAGCCTTAATACGGTCGCAAACTCGACTATCACGTTCAATGTCGTGCATTTTTTCGAGTTGTCGTTTCTGTTGAGGAGTCAGTGTAATTTTCATAGTTCATAGCATGATCCTGATTTTACTGAAAATCAAGCATCTTCAATGATCACAGGTATAATGAATACCAGTCATCTTCGTTCCAATTGATTTTGGTCCTTGTCACTTCTTTCAGAAAGGAACGTTTCAACCGATCCCAGTTTCCTTTTTTCCATTTGTCTCCATTTTGTATATAGCATTTGTCGAAATCGATAATCCATACTTTGTATCTATCATCAATAAGAATATTATGAATATTCAAATCAGTATGATTAACCTTAGCCTCATGCATCTTACGAATTTCAGCGCCTATCTTTTGGTACATTTCCTTAGGCAATGCCTTATCTCGTAAGATCGCCACTAGATCTTGAGCATTAGGAATTTTTTCACTCAAAAGATCGGCTTTATAGGTGACGCCGCTTTTCACCACCCGAGCAGCGATCGGCTTAGGGACGTTAACCCCCGACGTCTGAAGTACTTTAAGCAGTTCGAACTCTTGGTAGCTGCGAGTCTTCTCATCACCAAAGTATAGGTAACTGTCTTCAACAAGCTTGCCAAATAGGCCACCACGACGGTAATGGCGCAATGCTGCTTGAATAGTGTCTAACTCAACAAACCACGTCGTACCACGCCCGGTGGCGCTCCCTATGATTTTATTTTGCTGCTGCCAATATTCAGCGTCAAAGGCATGCTTTGCCTGATCTGGTGAAATTAATGATTCGTCAAACCAAATCACTTGATTGTCAAAGTTAAGCGTTTGCATCCTATCTACCTACCTAATTGCTTAGTTTTATTTTACATTCCCCTAGCCCAACTGCATAATTCTTATTAATCAATTTGATAGAGCTCACCTCATGCCTTTGTTCGAATCTGCCCCTAAATCACTCTGTATTTTGCGACTTTCTGCGATAGGTGACGTGTGCAACACCATCGCCACTGTTCAAGCAATTCAAAAGCAATGGCCTGCTACCAAAATCACTTGGATCACCGGAAAGTTAGAAGCTCAATTACTCGCTGCAATTGAAGGCGTGGAAGTGCTCACCTTTGACAAAAAAGCGGGCCTTGAAGGGTACAAGTCGCTGTGGTGGCAGCTCAAAGGTCGTGAATTTGATGCGCTACTTCATATGCAATACGCACTTCGTGCAAGCTTTGCCACTCTGGGTATCAAGGCAAAATACAAACTCGGGTTTGCGGCCGATCGCAGTCAAGATTTTCAGACGTTATTTACCAATACCAAAGTGAGCTCGCCCTCTTCACTGCATGTCGCAGATGGGCTAATGGCCTTTGCTCAACACATTGGTGTTCACGATACAACGCTGAATTGGTCTCTGTCCTATAAAGAGTCAGACAACGCATGGGCACAACAACAGCTCGACACCAACAAACCTAACCTACTCCTGGTTCCTGGCGCAAGTAAGGCCTATAAGAACTGGCATGCACAAGGTTATGTTGATGTGGTTAACCATGCCCGCAATCAAGGCTGGAATGTCATTCTGGCAGGTAGCCCAGCGCAGGTTGAAGTCGAGTTGACACAAGCAATTCAAGAAAAGCTAACCGAACCTTGCCGCAACTTGGTTGGTAAAAGCTCTATCATGCAGATGCTTGCTATTATTGATAAAGTAGAGCTTGTCATTGCTCCCGATACCGGCCCAACCCATATGGCGAATGCGATGCAAACACCAGTTATTGGTTTATACGCTCACCATAACCCACGCCGCGTTGGGCCTTACCACTACCTGCAATATGTAGTGTCGGTTTACGAAGAGGCGATACTGGCAGAAACGGGTAAAACGAGCCAAGATCTAAGCTGGCGCACACGAGCAAAAGATGAACAAGCGATGCAGCTTATAAAAAGTGAAACGGTCATTCGTATGTTTGACCAAATAGTCACTGATATTTACCCACAATACCAATGCCTTAAACCGCACGAATAAGGAAGAAACCTTGTCTAAACCAACTTTAGCCGTTGCTTTAATTGTAAAGAATGAAGAGAAGCATCTTGAGGCATGCCTTAATACTGTAAAAGGTTGGGTCGATGAAATCGTCCTACTCGACTCTGGTAGCAGCGACCGCACAGAAGAGATCGCAAGGCAATACACCGATAAGTTCTACACCAATTTAGAGTGGCCCGGCTTTGGGAAGCAAAGACAACTTGCTCAACAATATGTTACGGCTGATTATGTTTTATGGTTGGATGCTGATGAACAAGTGACCCCTGAATTAAAACAGAGCATTTTAAAGGCAGTGGCAGAAGATAAACCCAATACGCTGTTTCAAGTAAATCGATTAAGTGCCGCATTCGGAAAATTCATCTATCACTCAGGATGGTCCCCAGATTGGATAGTTCGCCTCTATCGTACAGATTACACTCAATATAATGACTCTCTTGTTCATGAGAAAATTGAGAATCAAAACTACGCGATACAAAAACTCGATGGGCGGTTACATCACTATACCTACGAGCACCTTCACCACTACATCAATAAAACGACAGGTTACTTAAAAGCCTGGACGGATGAGAGAGAAGGTAGAAAGAGTGCCGGTCTAACAACAGCACTAACTCACGCTTTTGCAAGCTTCATTAAGATGTATATTATTAAACGTGGTTTCTTAGACGGTAAGCATGGCTTTATTCTAGCTTGGCTATGTATGCACTCTACATTCGTAAAATATATCGACCTATACCTACGAGAACAGGCAAAGAAATAATGAAAACAACTTTAATTATTACAACTTATAACTGGAAAGAAGCCTTAAAATCCGTGTTAAAGAGTGTAACGCGCCAAACCGTTTTGCCTGATGAAGTCATTGTGGCAGACGATGGTTCTCGAGAAGACACCAAAGAAATAATTGACCAAATGCGTAATGGTTTCCCGGTTCCATTGATACACAGTTGGCATGAAGACCATGGTTTTCAACTCTCTATGAGCCGAAACCGTGCTATAGCTAAAGCATCTGGCGATTACCTGATTATGATTGATGGCGACATAGTTTTGTCACAAACCTTTATCGAATCACATAAACGCGTGGCGAAACCAGGTTGGTTTGTCCAAGGTGGACGAGTGCTGACTGACGAAGCATGCAGTCGTGAAATCATGGAAAATGGATTAGTTCCTTCTGTCTTTAGCAAGGGGATCCGGAACCGTAAGAACTGCATCACAAATTCGCGGCTAGCTAACTGGTTCTCTTATGAACGCAATAACGACAACGCGACTCGCGGCTGCAATATGGCATTTTGGCGACAAGATGTTATCGCAGTTAACGGCTTCAACCAAGATTTTGTAGGGTGGGGACGTGAAGACAGTGAGTTCGTCCACCGCATGCTGAACTCAGAAAAGTCCCGTCTTTATCTAAAATTCGCAGGTGTCGGCTACCACCTATACCACGAAGAAAACTCACGTGCATCACTTACTCAAAACGATGAGATATTAGATAACACGATAAAAAACAATCTAAAACGTTGTACTAACGGTGTTGATAGTCTCCTAGGTGGAGAGAGTTATGAGTAACAAAGTAATATATCCAGGTACCTTTGACCCTATTACTAACGGGCATCTAGACTTGATTGAGCGGACTACTAAAATGTTCGAGGAAGTCGTAATTGGCGTTGCGGCGAGCCCATCCAAAAATACGATGTTCGATCTAGAAGAACGAGTAAAATTGGTTCGCCAATGTTGCCGACACCTAACAAATGTTTCCGTTGTAGGCTTTAGCGGACTCCTTGTTGACTTCGCTGAAGAACAGAAGGCCAGTGTTTTAATCCGAGGCTTACGTACTACAATGGACTTTGAGTATGAATTCGGATTGACCACTATGTACCGTAAACTTTTACCAGGTTTAGAGAGTATCTTTTTAACACCTTCTGAAGAATTTGCATTCTTGTCATCTACCATTGTCAGAGAAGTGGCAATTCACGGTGGTGATGTAAAGCAATTCGTTCCTCCCGAGGTGAACAACGCTATATTAGAGAAAGTTAATCGATCATGAAGAAATTTAAGTACTACTTAATTAACGGAGTTCTCGCTAACCTCCCTTCATTTTTATTTCGTTTCTCTGCAAAAATATTACTACGCAGGAAGAATGAGTATGACATAAGTTACCTGCGGCAGCGTGTTGACTATTACAACAAAAATGATTCTAGTTTTATATTGACTAGCCCAAACTTAACCCAAGTTAGTAGATTTAAAAAGACTGGTGGTAGTGCGTACTACTATGACTTACTAAAGGTCGTTAAGAGTTTTCCACAATTTGCCACTTTCAAATATGTTAACGGAGATGTCATTGATATCCCCAGTGAACCTAGTTTCTTAAAAAGCCGTCCAATTGAAGGGAATAACGCTAATTCAGTGTTACTAAAGCTTAATGCTGTCAGACATTATTTTTTTGTGGAGAATGACCGACCATTTCTAGAAAAAAAGGATATGTTGGTATGGCGAGGCACAGGATTTAGGCCAAATAGGAGGACGTTACTCGTTACACATTTTAATAACCCTCGCTGTAACGTCGGCCGTATTGACACAAAAGATGACGACCTTGAACAACTAAACTATGTCACACCATCAATGACTATTTCCGAGCAACTGAATTATAAATTTATACTTAGCTTAGAAGGTATGGATGTTGCTACTAACCTAAAGTGGATCATGTCATCAAATTCACTTTGTTTTACTCCTAAATTACATTTTGAAACATGGTTCATGGAAGGGAAACTTAAACCAGGCTTTCATTTTGTTGAAATAAAAGATGACTTTTCAGATCTAAACGAAAAGATGGATTATTATCTGAAGTATCCACAAGAGGCACAAGCGATAATTAACAACGCTCACCAATGGGTTAAACAATTCCAGGATCTGAGGAGAGAGCGGTTGATTTCATTACTCGTGGCACAAAAATACTTTCAAAAATCAGGGCAAGTTGTTTATAATGAGTGAATATCACAGCAAACCCGGAAACGCCGGGATTAAACGAGTTATCAAAGCAACAGGGTATTCAGTCAAAGGAATAAAATCAGCCTTTCAGAGTGAAGCTGCGATCAGGCAAGAACTTGCACTTTGCTTAATTTTCATACCTATCGCATTTTATCTCGATATCAGCAAACTAGAGACTTTAGCCCTTGTAGGAACCCTAGTATTTATTTTTATATTAGAGCTAATCAACTCAGCAATAGAAGCTGTCGTTGATCGGATAGGTCCAGAGCATCACGAGCTCAGTGGTAAAGCGAAAGACATAGGTTCCGCGGCAGTCATGGTTGCAATTCTATTTGCTATCTTCACTTGGTTATTAATATTGGTTTAAGTTAGATTTATGTTTCAAAACAACATCAAAAAGCTCACTCGTATTATTTGGTTACAAGTTGCTTTATTCACTATTTTTGCGTCACTGTTTAGACAGGTTTTCACGTTTTTAATTGGTGATACCAGTGAAATATACCAAGTCATCCCAGATTATATTCAATCAATTTTCATTGGGTTGAGGTTTGATTTAAGAGTCGCAACAATAGCCTTTGCGCCATTATTATTACTGGGGCTAATTCTATCAGGCTCCAATTTATTTAAATTAATCAATAAAATAATTCCCATTTATTCGTTTGTTATATATTTCTTAGGGGTATCTGTATCTATTGGTAATTATTATTACTATAAAACATACAGTAATCACTTCGATATCTTCATGTTTGGTCTTGTTGAAGATGATACTTCAGCCGTTTTATTAACAATGTGGCAAGATTATCCAATCATCATCATGTCGTTAATATCGCTATTAACCACTATAACGCTCTTCAAAATAACGCTATCTGTTTGGGCTAATTTAGATAAAAAAACATGGCCGAAGCAAAAAATTTGGGTCACAACTCTGACCGTGTTCTTTACCATCGCGGCTTATTTTGTGTTAGCTCGAGGCTCTGTAGGGACATTCCCACTCAAACAATACCACGCTAATGTTTCAAATTACGAAGTTCTCAATAAAGTCACACCCAACGCTTTTTTAGCATTAGATTGGGCAAGAAGCGAGCATAAAAGAAGCGCAAATTTTACCGCGGTAACAAGAGCGGATTTCGAAGAAAAAGCACACCAAGTTCTTGGTCAGGACGAACCAGTTTACCATACGGATAAAAACAACTACCTTGAAAGCAACAAACCTAACGTTGTGTTTGCTCTCATGGAAAGTATGGGGACAAACTTACTTGTTGAAGATAATGGGAAAACAACCGATCTATTGGGCTCACTAAGAGCACATTACGAGAACGATTTTAGCTTTGAGCGATTTCTGCCCGGTACAGGCGGGACCATTAACAGTATCGTCATGATGTTATTTCATAGTAACGTAAACTCAATAAGCCACGGTAAAGAACAGAACACCCCATTACCAGGCTCAGCATTCCTACCTTATAAAAAAGCTGGATATAAAGTTATATACATTACCGGAGGTAGCCCATTATGGCGCAATCTCAAGTATTACATGCCGGTACAAGGGGTTGATGAATTTTATTCGGAAGAAGATATCTACGAAGCGTTTCCTGAATCTGTTGAGTACGCTAGCACATGGGGTGCCGCTGATGAATTTACATTTAAGTTTGCTGAAAAGCTACTCAAAGAAAATACACAGCCTGTTATGGTAATGATACAGACACAAACCAATCATCCTCCTTACCAAATTCCAAGCAACTATACTCCAGGTCCTATTGAAGTGAGTGAGTATGCTATGAAGAAAATGTCCTTGAGTGAAGAAAACTCAAAGAAGATCTATGAAACATACCAATATTCTTCTAATGCACTTGGTGACTTTATTAGTGACATTAAAGACAGTGAATTGAATAGTAATACTATTATTTCAGCTTCTGGTGATCACCGCTTGCGCAACTACTCGATCTCTTATCCAAAGGATCTAGGAGTCGCTCATGCTGTACCTTTTTATCTCTATGTTCCACAAGAGATTTTATTGCACTCCAAATATCGTTACCAAGAAAATCGTATCGGTTCTCATCGAGATATTTTTCCTACGCTGTATAGTTTCAGTCTATCAAACGCAGAATACACCTCTCTGGGAGGTAGAAACCTACTAGCAGAACAAGACGTCTCATCCCCATACGCGTACACAAGCGGAGTAACCTTTACACCGCTGGGCGTATCCCATAGCACAGATTCTAAAGCGATTTACCCTTGGAAGAATGAATCTAACCTTGCTGTTGAAAGGGAATCGATACCAAACCCAACGCCTAATATTGATGTAGAACATTCAAAGTTACAGACATTGTTCATCAATTCGCAAATGAGAGGCTTTAGAGCTCAATAATAAAAGTAAAAGGGGAGCACAATGCTCCCCTTTTTAACTTTGGCACTCTTCACAGAAAAACGTGTTCCGCTGCCCTATTTTCAATTCTTGAATCAGAGCTTCACAGCTTGGGCATTTTTCACCGGCTTTCCCATAAACTTGCAACTCTTGAGCGAAATACCCCGGCTTGCCATCTGCTTGCGCAAAATCTTTTAAAGTAGTGCCACCTTGTTTGATGGCAGTCGCAAGTACTTGTTTTATCTCTTTGGTCAGTAGCATCCACTCTGCTTGAGTGATCTTGTTAGCAGGGCGAAGTGGATGAATTCTTGAAGAAAATAATGCTTCGTTGGCGTAGATGTTTCCCACGCCTACCACTACTTTGTTGTCCATAATGAACTGTTTGACGGCCACTTTTCGCTTTTCTGCCTTTTCAGCAATGTAGTCTGCATTGAAGTCGTCAGTTAGCGGCTCAGGACCAGAGCCAAGTAGTACAGGATGGACTTCATTAGGTGCCGACCATAGCCAAGCACCAAAACGACGCGGATCGTTGTAACGCAATATCTTGCCATTGGTGAGCTTCAGATCAACATGATCGTGTTTTGCTGGCGGGAAATCTGCGTCTAACACGCGCAGTGAGCCAGACATACCAAGGTGAACAATTGCTGTGCCAGTATCGGTTTCAATCAATAGATACTTTGCGCGACGTGAGATAGAGCGAATCACCTGTCCTTCTAGTTGCTTAAGTTCTTGAGGGATATCCCAACGCAGTTTCGGTGTACGAAAAGTCAGAGTCTTTATCTTCTCACCGACTAAATGAGGCGAGATCCCCATGCGGCTTACTTCAACTTCGGGTAATTCAGGCATAGTTAGTCGTCCGATTTAGGTAGTTTGTCTGATATAGATAGCTTGTCTGCGTTAAAGATATGGTCTGATTTAAATGAATCTTCTGAGCTAAAGCTTGGAAACAAGTAGCTCTCTTCAATAGACACCGCCAACCACTGATCATTCCAGTTTTTTAGCAGCCAGAACTGAGGCAGTTGATAATAGGTAATGCGTTGTGGTTCTTCTTGATCTTGATACCACACCTCGATGGTGTGCGGGGTATTCAGTTGTGGTGAGAGGTCGGTATAGGTTTGAGAATCGACTTCGGTGCCCACAAGCTCTTTCCATCGCTGTGACAACTCTTGTGCATTGGTATTTTGAGGAAGTGTTGTATCTTTAAATTGATAAACCCAATGATCGCCTTCTAGCACAACTGACCAATTGGCAAAATGCAAAGCTTGAAGCTCAGCTGCAGGATTTAAAAGAGAAGGGTAAGGGCTACTTACTGGGGAGGCAGACTCGACAAGATAGATTTTTATTACTGTTGGTAGGTTGAGAATTCCAATAAAAGCAATAATACCGATACAAAGGTAGTAATTCCAGCGTCGACGATGTGATACCCTTTTTTTCATTACTGATTCTCCATACAACCCTTTCTAAAAGGAAGCTACTTGTAATAACTCCCTTAGTAACCAATGGTATTATTTTATTGGATCTTCGTTGAGTGATTGAAAATCAACGATTTCCCCCTCACCATTATTAACAATCGCTTTGTCATCTACTTCAGAAAAAAATGAACTCATCTTATCCAACTTCACCGTTGAAATACCCATGACTTCAGAAATTCCTTTCAACACTGAAAAGCCATTACGCCTTGGTGTCATAATATGGCGCTCATCAAAATTTGAGCCTGTAATAAACAAAGGAACTTCATAAGCTTGCTTTACCAAAGGGTCATGACGTAAATTCTTACCACCTTCTCTATGGCCTAAACCATGATCGGAAAGGTATATCAAATTATAATCAATAGGCTGTTGCTTCGCGTAGTCATTAATGTTGCTTAACAATGAATCCGTTTGCTTAATCGATTGAATGTAACAAGAAATTTTACTTCCGTTAAAGGAAAAATCCACATCGCCTTCAACTCTGTCACAAAACCCAGGATGAGACCCGATCAGATGAACAACAATTAGCTTCGAATTTTGGTTTTCGGATAAGGCTGAACGAACTTCTGGTAATAGCGCAGAGTCGTACACATTAGAGTCTCTAAAACTTCCACTTCGCGTAAATGAAAGATTGTCAGCATAACTCGCAATCATGCTAATCCCTGTATCAAACTCTCCCATCCTACCTTGATTAGATATCCAGTAGGTCTCTATACCAGCAGTACTAGCGAGTGTATTGATATTATTGTTTAACTCAATATTAATACCATCCCCCAACGTAATGAATCTCATAACGGAAGTAAATGTATTTGGCCCAGCTGATAAGAAATCAAGCCATAACTGACCAACAGAGTGTGACATAAATGGGGTGTTATTTGCTTCAAAGCCGTAAGCATTCATATAATCTTTACGAACACTTTCACCAATAACCAAAATAGTATTTTGTGATACATCGTTTTCTTTAGTGATAATCCACGTCGACGCTACTTCTCTTTGAGATCGTATCTGTTTGTTGTATTCGTGATACTTATCATAAGAATCATACCAATCGAAAATAAATCTAGCTGGCGCATATCTCATATAAGAGATTGTTTTGTATACATAGTCATCGCTAATATTTCTGTCAATCATGGTTCGAATGGGTTTATCAAATAGTAGAAAACTAAATACAACAACTAAAAAAATGTTCAATTTTTTGGAACTAACTTTTGGAACAAAATGAAAAAGGAACAAGGTACTGCCTGTGAACAGTATAGCTATCAATATTGCAAGCCAGTCAGTATCTTTTGCGAATTCAATAGCTTCAGAAACATTTGTTTCACTCAAGGCAGAAATTATGGTCAAGTTAGGGTGACCATAATTTAAAGAAACCGGTATGTACAAGGCAGAGACAAGGACTATAAAGACAAATACCCACTTACCGAAATTCATGCTTTTCAAACAAAAAATAGTAATTGCCAATAAGATCAAACTATCAACTTTATTTTCATAACCAAGTGCAGTATTGAGCATTAAAGCCAAAATAATCAAAATACCAACTCTTACCATGATGAGTACTACATTCATCGATACAAACTCCAAAAATCTGAAAATTGGGTATAAAAAAACCCAGCTATAAGCTGGGTTTTTAATTTATTCTTCTATAAAAGAAGAGACAAAGGGGCTATCAATTACTTGATTTTAGCTTCTTTGTACATAACGTGCTGGCGAACTACTGGATCAAACTTTTTGATCTCAAATTTGCCTGGCATGTTACGCTTGTTCTTGTCAGTTGTGTAGAAGTGACCAGTTCCAGCAGAAGATACTAGACGGATTTTCTCACGAATGCCTTTAGCCATTGCTTAATTCCTCTTAAACGTTTTCGCCACGTGCACGGATATCAACAAGAACAGCATCGATGCCTTTCTTATCAATAATACGCATGCCTTTAGCAGTTAGACGTAGTTTAACAAAACGTTTTTCGCTCTCTACCCAGAAACGGTGAGTTTGTAGGTTCGGCAGAAAACGACGCTTGGTAGCATTGCGTGCGTGTGAACGGTTATTACCCGTTACTGGACGCTTACCAGTTACTTGACATACTCGGGACATGAATGTCTCTCCAAATCGTTTCAGCTCGATATCAACCTTGGTGGCCGAACCTCTCTATCAATTCTGAAAATAGAGGTAAAAACCATAATGGAAAATCCATTCAAGGCTATCAAAGGTCGCGTATTATACTAACTTGACATGCATTGCTCAAGACCCGAACAGATCCTTTTTAAGGATTTCGTGATCTTTTTTTGAACAGGGCAGCTATTTGAGTAATCAGAGCTGATTTAAGGTTCTAAAATGTGGGCGGAATGATAGCAGATTTAACGCAACTAACAACCTAAAATGTGATTCAAATCCATCCGCGCTCTGCAAAAGAGATAACTTCGCCATCTCCAACCACAAAATGGTCGAGAATTCGGATGTCCACCAGCGCCAATGCGTCGGTTAATCTGCGTGTAATTCGCCTATCTGCTTGGCTTGGCTCCGCAACACCAGAAGGATGGTTGTGCGCTAGGATTAATGCCGCTGCATTATGATGAAGTGCCCGTTTCACTACTTCTCTAGGGTAAACTGATGCTGCATCGATGGTTCCTTCAAACATCACTTCATCCTTTATTACTCTGTTTTGGTTATCTAAGAACAAGATATAGAAGGCTTCTCGCTGACGATCACGCAATATACTCGAAAGATACAACTTGGTATGGCTTGGGCTAGTGAGTGCATCACCTCGAGATAAAGTTTCGGCCAAATAACGTTGCGTCATCTCTAAAACGGCCTGCAACTGGACATATTTCGCCTGCCCCATCCCTTTATGAGCACAAAACTCGGCCTCGGTTGCTGAAAACAGACTACGCAGCGAACCAAAATCTTTGATCAACTTGTCAGAAAGCTCTAAAACATTCATTCCTTGTGTACCCGTTCGAAGAAATATCGCTAACAACTCCGCATCACTTAGAGAATCTGGCCCTCGACTCAGTAACTTTTCTCTTGGCATCGACTCAACCGGCATCTTACTTATAGGCATATAAAGGCTATTTAGGGTGATGAATACGATCCATCACCCTAATCCGTTTGTCTACGGAGAGCTTCCACAGCGTTATAAAGAAGACTAATGCCTAGCAAAACCGTGTAATTGATAGGTTTGATAACACCAACTTGATGAGCATCAAGTCTGTTCGAATTCTGCTTCTAGGCACTAATCCTTTGTTCTGATATCGTAAGTCCCAGAGAAATTAAGGAACAGAATCATGCAAACATTGGTTAATCAACTGGATAACGCTGACCTACAAGGCCTAGCTGGGAAAAAAATCCTACTTGGCATTAGTGGTGGTATCGCTGCGTATAAATGTGCCGAACTGACTCGACGCTTAATTGAACGTGGGGCGCAAGTACAAGTCGTGATGACGAATGCAGCCAAGGAGTTCATCACTCCTCTCACCATGCAAGCCGTCTCTGGAAGGCCAGTATCTGATAGTTTGCTTGATCCTGCTGCTGAAGCTTCCATGGGGCACATCGAACTGGCGAAATGGGCTGACCTAGTCTTATTAGCACCCGCAACCGCTGACCTTATTGCGCGCATGACCGCTGGCATGGGTAACGACCTATTGACCACTCTGGTTTTAGCAACCGATGCGCCAGTTGCGGTATCTCCAGCAATGAACCAACAGATGTACAGTCATCCGGCAACTCAAGAGAACATCGCAACACTAAAACGTCGCGGTTGTGAAATCTGGGGCCCTGCGGCTGGTGAACAAGCGTGTGGTGATGTCGGCATGGGTCGCATGCTAGAGCCAATGCAGCTCGTACATCATTGTGAAGACTTCTTTCAACCTAAACCGCTTACTGGCCATTCTGTTTTAATTACTGCAGGTCCAACTCGTGAAGCCATCGACCCTGTCCGTTACATTACCAACCATAGCTCAGGCAAGATGGGCTATGCACTGGCTGAAGCGGCCGCTAAACAAGGTGCAACAGTGACTCTAATCAGCGGCCCTGTATCACTAGCAACGCCAAACAAGGTTAATCGTATTGATGTCGACAGCGCACAACAGATGTTTGATGCCGTTAGCGCTAACGCCGCTCAGCACGATATTTTCATCAGCTGCGCTGCGGTTGCCGATTACCGCCCTGAGACCATTGCAGACCAAAAGCTTAAAAAGGTCGATGGTAAAGACGACATGACCATTCAAATGGTTAAGAACCCAGACATTGTCGCTTCTGTTGCCTCAATGACGGAAGGCCGTCCATTTACCGTAGGCTTCGCTGCAGAAACTCAAGATGTTGAGAAATATGCTCGCGGCAAACTGGAAAGAAAGAACCTCGACATGATTTGCGCCAATGACGTTTCTGTCGAAGGTCAAGGCTTCAATAGCAGTAGCAATGAATTGCACCTTTATTGGAAAGACGGTGATAAATCTTTGCCACTTGATAGCAAAGATACCCTTGGTTTCCAGATCCTCGATCAGATCCAACAACTTATTGTCGAATAAATATACGATTTCGCTCTGACAATGTGCTGACACCTCTCGATTCTGTTGACCTAGGTCTTACAAAACTAGGAACAGAATTGAATGGTGTTTATAATCCTGCTTCACTCAATCCTCATCTTTAGGGAAGGAAGTAAATAGATGGCTGGTACTCGAAAATCAAACCGTCGTGAAGAAATCCTGCAAGCGCTGGCACAAATGTTGGAATCGACCGAAGGTGCTTCTCGTATCACAACGGTAAAGTTGGCCAAACAAGTCGGCGTATCTGAAGCGGCGCTTTACCGCCACTTTCCAAGTAAAGCCCGCATGTTTGAAGGCCTGATCGAGTTCATTGAAGAAGCGTTGATGTCTCGAATCAACCGCATTCTAGATGAAGAGAAAGACACACTTGAGCGTATTCGCTTAGTCATGCAGCTTATCTTGGTCTTTTCTGAGCGTAACCCTGGATTGACTCGTATTTTATCGGGTCATGCTCTAATGTTTGAAAATGAGCGCCTGCGCGAACGAATCAATCAGCTTTTTGAGCGTATTGAAACTCAGCTTCGCCAAATCCTGCGTGAAAGAAAACTTCGTGAAGGGAAATCGTTCCCGGTTGACGAGAAAATCTTAGCGGCTCAACTGCTCGGCCAGGTTGAAGGCAGTCTGAATCGATTTGTTCGCTCTGATTTCAAATATCAACCAACCGAAAATTTTGATGCTTACTGGGCACTACTGAGCGCTCAAATTAAGTAAACCCAACCTTAAGTGATGGTTATGACGACGAAAACTTCTCCGGAAAACAGCACCGCACAACACGTTCTTACTAAGCCACCTTTTACCTTGGCTTTGCTCCACCCTAAACATTGGGGAGTTTGGTTCGGTTTTGGGTTACTGGCATTTCTCGTTAACGTTCTACCTTACCGTGTATTACTGCTGTTAGGCCGTTCATTAGGCTCTCTTGGCGCTCGTTATGGCAAAAAGCGTGTCGCTGTGGCAACACGTAACTTGGAACTTGCCTTCCCAGATAAGCCTGCAGACGAAGTCGCGGCTATGGTCAGTGAAAACTTTAAGAATACTGGTATGGCGCTGATCGAAACTGGGATTACTTGGTTTTGGCCGACGTGGCGTTTCAAAAGAATCTTAGTGGATAAAGACACCCAAACGCTGCGCACTCACAAAGCCAACGGCAAAGGTGTTTTGTTGTGTTGTGTGCATGCCTTGAACCTAGAGATCACCGCACGAGCAATGGCGGTACTTGGTATTTCTGGTTTAGGTGTTTATCGTCCGCACAACAACCCAGCTTATGAATTCATTCAATACCGTGGTCGTACTCAGAACGGCAACCGTCTTATCCACCGTAAAGATGTGAAGCGTATGATTCGAATCCTGCGTCAAGGTGAGATCCTTTTCTATCTGCCGGATCATGATTACGGCCGTAACAAGTCTGTGTTTGTGCCTTTCTTCGCAGTAGAAGATGCGTGTACCACAACGGGCACCAGTATTCTGGCTTACACTAGCCGATGTGCACTTGTTCCGGGGTCTGGTTTTAGAAATGCCGATGGTAAGTATGAAATCATGGCGGATGAGTCGATCGAAGATGACTATCCACGCAAAGATGAAAAAGCCGCGGCCGCTTATCTAAACCGCTATCTTGAGAAGATTATCTTACGAGCTCCAGAGCAATGGATGTGGCTGCACAAGCGCTTTAAGACGATGGAAGACCCAGAAGCTGAACGCGGCATTCGTTATAAATAGAATAGCCGCTATAAATAATTGAACCAAAAGAAAAGGGGCTGATGATTTATCAGCCCCTTGTGCATTCTATAGCTATAACAAATTGTATTAGATGCCGTATTGAGCGCGGTACGCTTTTACTGACTCTAGGTGTGCTGCGTCTGTGCCTTTTTCTTCAAGGAAAGTCACCAAGTCAGTCAGGCTAACGATTGAGATGATTGCACAACCGAAGTCACGCTCAACTTCTTGAATTGCAGACAGCTCGCCTTTGCCCTTCTCTTGACGGTCGATAGCAACAAGCACGCCCGCTAAATCAGCGCCATTTGCTTGGATGATTTCCATCGACTCACGAATCGCAGTACCGGCAGTGATCACGTCATCCACTAGCATGATGCGACCTTCCAGTGCGCTACCGACAAGGTTGCCGCCTTCACCGTGGTTTTTCGCTTCTTTACGGTTAAAGCAGTAAGGCGTGTCTACATCGTGATGATCTGCCAGTGCAACTGCTGTCGTCGTTGCAATTGGGATACCTTTGTATGCAGGGCCAAATAGCACATCAAACTCAATACCAGAATCCGCCAATGCTGCTGCGTAGAAGCGACCTAAACGCGCTAGGTCACGACCTGTATTAAACAATCCAGCATTGAAGAAGTAAGGGCTCTTACGGCCAGACTTTAAAGTAAACTCACCAAACTTAAGTACTTCTTTCTCTAGTGCAAATTCAATAAATTCACGTTGATATGCTTTCATGCTCATCCTCTAAATTAATTTACTTTCCAATTCCTAACTTCCGATCACTTCGAAAGCTAACGATGACGTATTTTCTAAATAGATAGCTCTACAACAAGGCAGCAAAGTTTTTCAGCCCTATGAGCATAGGGAACCTATGTGATTAGGGTGAAAAATTGCAGCTAACACAGGTGTAGAGTTATATATGACGAAAATAAAAAAATAGCCCCCAATGTGGGAGCTATTAAAAATGATTAGTCGGCCAACGCAGCTTTCTGCGCTTCGACGATATCGGCAATGCCCTTATTCGCCAGGGCTAAAAGCTGCATCAGCTCTTCGTGGCTGAACGGTTCGCCTTCTGCGGTGCCTTGAATCTCAATCATCTTACCGTCTTCCGTCATTACAACGTTCATATCGGTATCTGCTGCTGAGTCTTCAACGTACTCAAGGTCACACAGTGCTTGTGCACCAACGATACCCACTGAAACTGCCGCTACGTGGCCTTTCATCGGGTTCTTTTTCAGTTTACCGCTTGCTAGTAGGCTGTTGATAGCATCCGCCATTGCAACGCTTGCACCTGAGATAGAAGCAGTACGAGTACCGCCGTCCGCTTGGATTACATCACAATCGACAGTGATCATGATTTCACCCATTACTTTCAGGTCAACAACAGCACGTAGGCTACGCGCGATCAGACGTTGGATTTCCATCGTACGACCACCTTGCTTACCGCTCGCCGCTTCACGACGGTTACGAGTGTGCGTTGCACGTGGAAGCATGCCGTATTCAGCCGTTACCCAACCCTTTCCCTGGCCTTTTAACCAACGCGGTACGTTTTCTTCTACCGTCGCATTACATAGAACTTTAGTGTTGCCGAACTCAACTAATACAGAACCTTCAGCATAAGCTGTGTAGTTACGAGTAATTTTAATTGGACGAATTTGATCTACAGCGCGGTCATTTGGACGCATTGGTATCTACCTTATTAACAGTCTGAAGTGATTTACTATCGAAAGAGTGCATCACCTAAGAAAGGGGTGAGACAGTTTTGATTGGGGCAAGATTATATAGCAGTTTATCTTTCAAATCTATTTACCGTTCAAAGCTATTTATCATGAAAGGCTATTTATAGTGGAAAGCGACAAGCTTCGGGAGCACACCATATCGTGATACTATGCGTGCGCGTTATTTTCAGAATGATAAAAGACAGGAAAATTCGATGATTTATAGTATGACCGCGTACGCACGCAAAGAAGTAAAAGGCGATTGGGGTACAGCAGTATGGGAAATCCGTAGTGTAAACCAACGCTACCTAGAAACTTACTTCCGTATGCCTGAACAGTTCCGTGGTTTAGAGCCAATCCTACGTGAGCGTTTCCGCAAGCGTCTAGCTCGCGGCAAGGTTGAATGTAACCTGCGCTTCGAAGCAAACCCAGCAGCGAAAGGCGAGCTAAGCATTAACGAAGGTTTGGCTCAGCAAGTGATCAATGCCGCTAACCAAGTTATGACGATGACAGGAGAAGACAGCCGTCTGAACCCATTCCAAGTAATGAACTGGCCTGGCGTGATGGAAACGCCAGAGCAAGACATGGATGCCATCAACAAAGATTTACTTGAAGCATTCAACGATGCAATCGCAGAGTTCATTGACGCTCGTGCTCGTGAAGGCGAAAACATGAAGGCGCTAATCGTTCAGCGTTTAGATGCAATCACTGAAGAAGTAGTTAAAGTTCGTGCACGCATGCCTGAGATCCTAGAGTGGCAACGTGAACGTCTTCTTACCAAATTTGAAGATGCGAAAATTGAACTTGAAGGTTCTCGTGTTGAGCAAGAGCTTATCCTACTGGCTCAGAAGTCAGACGTGGCAGAAGAACTAGATCGTCTAGATTCTCACGTGAAAGAAGCGAATGTAGTATTGAAGAAAGGTGGCGCTTGTGGCCGTAAGCTTGACTTCATGATGCAAGAGTTCAACCGTGAGTCAAATACGCTAGCGTCTAAGTCTATCAGCACAGACATCACAGCATCGGGCGTAGAGCTTAAGGTTCTTATCGAACAGATGCGTGAGCAAATTCAGAACATTGAATAACAGTTTGTCAGTAACATGCTGAATAGCCATTAGCTGAATCAGTGTTGATTAACTAACAGTGTTGATTAGATCAAGATAAGCTCCTAGTTTTAGGGGCTTTTTTTTATGGATACAATAATGCCAATCAGGATGAGTAACATTGTTACGCAGGAGATTTGTTTGGAGCAAGAGATAGATACAGCTATAGATAAAACAGAGAAGCGGATGTAACAAAAGATTTTAGAATATTTTGATGGGGATATTACAGGTGGAACTAGGGAGGAAAGATTTAAGGGAGAAAGTGACGCAAGTTGCTAATGCAACTTGCGCCGACTTAAAATCTTATAGAGCTACAACGTTTGCAGCTTGAAGACCTTTTTGGCCTTGCTCTACTTCGAAAGACACTTGTTGGCCTTCTTTAAGAGTCTTGAAACCTTCAGAAGCGATTGCACGGAAGTGTACGAATACGTCAGCGCCGCCGTTGTCTTGAGTTAGGAAACCGAAACCTTTCTCTTCGTTAAACCATTTTACTACGCCGTTTGTTTTGTTAGACATGATGTGTCCCTTATATAAAAATAAAAAATTAATCGCCAAAAGTGCGATGCGCTGAAAGCTTGAATTATTTAATGTATCTATGAAGCCAAGGGAAACACTGAGAATAACAATGAAGCAATACTAAGGGTTTTACTTTACAACTGATGTTTCATTTAATAACTCTGAAAACAGAGCGACGCCATTCTTGGTGATCTGGGCCGGGTTGTAAAGCTTTATTTGAAAAAATTGATGTTTTTTTGTTCGGTTAGCTTTTATTAAAGCCCTGCTATGCCACAGAGCTTAATTTATAAGACTTTGATCTCAAAAAATTTACTCATCATACGCACCCAAAAGCGCTCACCATCAGGTAAGACCGTATTTCTCGGATCCATAGAAAAGCTCAACCACACCCCAGAGTTTGAAGGTAATGAAGACGACTTTATTTTCTGGTTGCTGAGCTTTATTTATCATAAATCGGCCTTTTGATGATTAGCACTGGTGATCGGGTAAGTCCTGGGTTTTATAGAGATTGGCAATATCGTGGTTCTTGTCTCTATGTTTAGCTTCATCTTCCCTTATGCAGAAAAGTACATCCAAAAACATGGCATTCTCGGGTAAACGATAATATTTAATCGCAATCTCAGGCGCGGGATGATTGGGCAACATGCCATCTTGAATTTTCGAGATATATTCTGAGTAACTGTTGCAAGCTTCCTCTTCAAAATAACCAACGATCCTATGTGCCGTTTTAGATGAGACTAAGTAGATCACGCCATAGATAAGTAAAAAGATGAACTGCAATAGCATCACTAAAATACGTTCTATAATGGACGGCTTAGTAACGGTAAGGAAAATCATCAAGTGCATCCGTTCATTATCCGCTTCGTCCAGTAGCTCTTTGATCCAGCCACCGTCATCTTTCATGCGGCGCAGAGCTTTGAGGTGATTGAACACTCCCGCCACCATGCCCGGCACAGCTGCTATGGTTTCCAACAACATCGCTCGTTTGGCTAAGTGTTTTCCATAAAACAAGTTAAGTGTCTTTTTGAGAAGTCGAGTAACAAGAAGTGCAACCTTTTCGGAGAAAATTTCAGGTTTATAATGAGTGCTTTCAAAATGCATAGCGTGTTCCTTATATGAGTCTAGTACTTACCAATCAACATTCATGCCAAGACTAAAACCTTTATGCAGCAAGGATAAACCAACAGAAAGAGTCACATTGACACTTGCAAATCAACACAACAAAAGACACATAGAAGTCTTATTGACTTAAATTAAAGAATAAAAAACCCAGCAACATGGCTGGGATCTTAATAGCTTATAACCTGATTGAGTTACTCATCCGGCTGCTTAGTTCGAAGATCGACATATGGCCAGTAATGATGCCCTACTCGAATTAACAGTGTGGCTGCAGCTAAGATAAAGGCAGCGACCGACAACCAAACGATAAGTACTGCATCTAACTCTTTCATACCTAAGGTGATGTAACGAGCAATCGCCATCATCGCAATGTAGATCGGGTATCGCACAGGGATCTTACCGTTCATCACAAATTGTTGAACCATCGCCAATACTTCCAAGTAAATGAACATCAGAAGAATGTCGGTCAGTTGCACTCGACGTTCCGCAAAGACGTGCATGAACTCTTCCATCATGGCAAACAGTGTCGCCAGTGTGATCGCCACCAATAGAACGGCTTCAAGAATGTGGAAAACCTTAAGGAAAGGCTTACTAAAAGACTTAGGTAAGTGAGAAGGCATAGTCACTCTTCAAAAATAATTAATCCAATCTCTACAATAGCATGCATCAATATAAGTCGCGCACTCTCAAGTTTAGGATAACGCCATCAATTAAACGTGAGCCAACCAAACAACAGATACAAAAATGGCCCCACAGTCACTGCAGAGCCATCTGTCTTTTACTTACTTACTGACTACTTATCCACTAATCAAACTTATAGCAGAATCAAGTAAGTTAAGAACACCACACACAGGCCGTAGATAAGAGGGTGAACTTCTTTGCGCTTACCCGCGACAACCATCGTAAATGCGTAGCTGATGAAACCCATCGCCATGCCGTTTGCTGGTGAGAAGCTTAAAACAGTGAACATGATGGTGAAGAAAGCCGCAATGCGTGACTCTTTCTTTTCCCAGTTAATCTGACCAAGACGGCCAACCATGTAGATACCCACCACGACCATCGCCGGCGCAACCATTGCCGCCGAGAAGATAGAGAAGATTGGATATAGGAAGAGCGAAATTAGGAATAAGCCAGCCACCATCACCGCTGCCAAGCCCGTTTTCGCCCCTTGAGAAGAAGCAATACCAGATTCAGAGAAAGCGGTAATCGATGTAGTACCTAGAATTGAACCAATCACCGTACCGCCCGCATCAGCCACTAGCGCCGATTTTGCGTTTGGCACCTTACCGTCTTTGTCGATGATACCCGCATCACGACCAACACCAACAATCGTGCTTAAGCCATCGAAGAAATCGACAATCAGGAAGATAAGTACGATGAACAATAGATCGAACATTTTCTCAGGGGTGAAAGCTGAAAAATCAAAAATCGCACCGAAGCTACCGGCCATGCTTGGTGGCATAGAAACGAATTGGTCTGGGATTGGTGCGTTTGATGTACCTAAAAACACATCAGCCAAAATCGTCAATGCAATCGCTGAAACAAACGAGATAAACGTTGCCAGCTTAATGTCACGAACCATACAGCCCAGAGCGATGAAGATACTCACATAAGCGATAACCACTTGTGGATCAGAGATGTCACCCAAGCCAACCAATACGAATGGGTTAGACACGATGATGCCGGCATTCTTTAGGCCTAAGAAAGCAATGAACAAACCGAGAGAAACAGTAATCGCCAGCTTCAAATCTTCAGGAATCGATTCAATCATCGACTTACGAATATTGGTCAATGAGAAAGCGAGATAAAGGATACCCGATAGGAAGATGCCGAATAACGCTTCATTCCAAAGTACTGCGACTGAGCCACTTAATAGTAGGCCTTTGAAGAAGCCGTTCATGCTCATGCCCGGAGCCAGCATCACTGGGTAGTTACCCCAAATACCCATGATAAGCGTTGCGATAGCCGCAGAAAGAGCGGTTGCCGTAAATACAGCTCCTTTGTCCATTCCCGGGATACCACCCAAAATTGCTGGGTTAACCGCCAAGATATAACTCATCGCTAAGAAGGTGATAAAACCTGCGTATAGCTCAGTGCTGATCGTGGTCTTTCTCTCTGAGAGTTTGAACAGGGTGTCAAGCGAGCCAGACGTTTTCTGGGCTTTCAGGGTGGAGTCGGTATTCACAACAAAACCTATGTAATAAATTAAGAAATTTGAGATTCAAATGCTGTGAGAATAGAGGGGTCTCTACACTAAAAACTGTAGTCACCAAGGTAGGCTCGGTAGTAGAAACATCTAGTCTAGTAGGGTCTGTTGGCCCTTCGAGATGATTTTTGCAGCGAGTTGTTGGGGATTTCTACAAGGCAGAGACTTTGAAGTGTAGCTAGCCTACATAAGAAGTCGATAACGCAGTAGAAATCACCAACAAACGCTGCCCGAAGGGTTCGGCTAAAATCGTTTTATGCTTTGTTAAGGAGTCTTTACTTAGAATACTAGGCTACAAACTCCTTGCCGCGCCTAAAACGATTTTTTCTCGAACAAAACTCCATCGCGAAAGGTCAACAGACCCTAGATATATACAGCATTTAATCGTTTGCGCGGATTGTAAGGATTGAGATTAAAACTTCAACAAATTTTGTTCAGATCACATAAAAAACTGAACATCATAGGTCATTACATTTATATGAAGATCAGACAAAGGATCATTTGAGAATAAATAACGATCAAGTCAGTTGTTCTCAATCATCTAAATATGCTACTCTTCGCCTCCATTTTTCTGACCTAATTTTCACCAGTTGTCTCTATTAGTTTTACTTGTTATCCCTTAATAGATGCAACCATCGGAACAAAAATTAGAGTCAGTGCTATCTTTTATAGTGTCGGTTTATCGCCCTCACTCAATCCAACCAACAGTGGAAATATACAGATGGGCATAGGTACTCTTTACATCGTATCTGCACCTAGTGGCGCAGGTAAATCGAGCTTGATCTCAGCAATGCTGGAAACCAATCCAACCTACGCAATGAAGGTATCTGTTTCACACACCACTCGCGGTATGCGCCCTGGTGAAGAAAATGGTGTTCACTACCACTTTGTAGAGAAACATCACTTTGAAGATCTCATCAAGAAGAGTGAGTTCCTAGAGTATGCTGAAGTGTTCGGCAACTACTACGGCACTTCACGTGTTTGGATTGAAGAAAACCTAAACCGCGGTATCGATGTATTCCTAGATATCGATTGGCAAGGTGCTCGTCAGATCCGTGAACAAATGCCTCAAGCGAAGAGTGTCTTCATTCTTCCACCATCAAATGGTGAGCTGGAGCGTCGTTTGAATGTTCGCGGTCAAGATAGCGACGAAGTTATTGCGAAACGCATGAGCGAAGCAAAATCTGAGATTTCTCACTATGCAGAATACGATTATGTGATCGTGAATGATGACTTTGATGCAGCCTTAATGGACTTCAGAGCAATCATTCGTGCGGAGCGCTTAAAAGAAGATAAGCAAGCAGCTAAATACAGCGGCATGCTTACTGCTTTATTAGCGGAATAATCTAGATCCCCTAGATTTTCCATTGAGATAAGTATACGGTGAGCTAGAAAGTCTCTAGTTAAACTTGTATACTTTCTCGTCATCTAAAATTTATTAGTTAATTACTATTTGGAGTCCTCATGGCACGCGTAACTGTTCAAGACGCTGTTGAAAAAGTTGGCAACCGTTTCGACCTAGTTCTTATTGCGGCTCGCCGCGCACGTCAAATGCAAACTGGCGGCAAAGATTCACTAGTGCCTGAAGAAAACGATAAGCCAACGGTTATCGCTCTTCGCGAAATCGAAGAAGGTCTTATCACTAAAGACGTACTAGATGCTCGTGAGCGTCAAGAGCAACAAGAGCAAGAAGCGGCTGAACTTGCAGCAGTAAGCAGCATCGCTCACACTCGTTAATAACGTCATTCGAACTAATTAACCTTCCGGGCCTTTAATTTGTATCTATTCGATAGCCTCAAAGACGTTGCCCAAGAATACCTAACAGAGCCTCAAATTGAGGCTCTGCGTCAATCTTATGTGGTAGCGAGAGACGCCCATGAAGGGCAAACCCGTTCAAGCGGTGAACCATACATTATCCACCCTGTAGCTGTTTCAAGAATCCTGGCAGAAATGCGTCTGGATATCGAAACCCTACAAGCAGCCTTGCTTCATGATGTCATCGAAGATTGTGATGTCACCAAAGAAGATCTCGAGGAAAAATTCGGCAATACCGTTGCTGAGTTGGTTGATGGTGTATCTAAGCTGGATAAGCTTAAATTTCGTGATCGCAAAGAAGCGCAAGCAGAGAACTTCCGTAAGATGGTTCTCGCCATGGTGCAAGACATCCGCGTTATCTTGATCAAATTAGCTGACCGTACTCACAACATGCGTACGCTTGGGGCACTTCGTCCTGATAAAAAGCGTCGTATCGCTCGTGAAACCCTAGAGATCTATTCTCCGCTCGCTCATCGCCTTGGTATTCATAACATCAAGACTGAGCTAGAAGAGTTGGGCTTTGAAGCCCTTTATCCTAACCGTTATCGCGTACTCAGAAATGTAGTGAAAGCTGCTCGTGGTAACCGTAAGGAAATGATCCAACGTATCCATAGCGAAATTGAAGGCCGTCTCGAAGAAGTCGGTTTGTCTGCTCGCGTCGTGGGTCGTGAAAAGAACTTGTTCTCAATCTATAACAAGATGAAAACCAAAGAACAGCGCTTTCACACCATTATGGACATCTACGCTTTCCGCGTAGTGGTTGATACCCCAGACACTTGTTATCGCGCACTTGGTCAGGCTCACAGCTTGTACAAGCCACGCCCGGGCCGCATGAAAGATTACATTGCGGTACCAAAAGCCAACGGCTACCAATCTCTTCATACGTCAATGATCGGCCCTCACGGGGTACCTGTAGAGGTTCAGATCCGTACCGAAGATATGGAGCAAATGGCCGACAAAGGTGTCGCAGCGCACTGGTCTTATAAAGGCAGTGGCTCACGCAGTAGCAATGGGACAACCGCACAAGTTAAAGCACAACGTTGGATGCAGAGCTTACTTGAGCTTCAACAAAGCGCAGGTAACTCATTCGAATTCATTGAAAACGTTAAGTCTGATCTGTTCCCAGATGAGATCTTCGTGTTCACGCCGAAAGGTCGCATTGTCGAACTTCCAGCAGGCGCAACAGCAGTCGATTTTGCTTACGCGGTACATACCGACGTCGGCAACATGTGTGTCGGTGCTCGTGTAGACATGAACCCTTACCCACTCAGCAAATCGCTGAAGAATGGCCAAACTATTGAGATCATCAGTGCTCCGGGCGCACGTCCGAATGCAGCATGGCTCAACTACGTAGTGACCTCACGTGCGCGTACGAAGATCCGTCAGGTTCTGAAAACAATGCGTCGTGAAGAGTCTATTACCCTTGGTCGTCGTCTTCTGAACCATGCACTTGGTGAACACTCTATTGCCGATATCGGCCAAGAGAATATCGAGCATGTATTGTCTGACTTACGCTTAGAAAGCGTTGAAGATTTGCTAGCATCGATTGGTCTTGGTGAGCTGATGAGTATCGTCATTGCTCGTCGTCTATTGGGTGATGCTGACGAACTGACTGAAGTGACAAACAACAGCGATACGCCTAGGAAGAAATTGCCTATCCGTGGTGCTGAAGGCCTATTACTTACGTTCGCGAACTGCTGTCACCCAATTCCTGGCGATCACATCATTGCTCATGTATCTCCAGGTCGTGGCCTTGTGGTTCACCGCGAAACGTGTCCAAACGTACGTGGCTACCAAAAAGAACCAGACAGATACATGGCTGTGGAATGGTCTAACGATTACGATCAAGAGTTCACGGCTGAACTTCAGATCGATCTGCAGAACCACCAAGGTGCACTGGCTGAGTTAACGAACGTTATCTCAAAAACAGGCTCTAACATTCACGGAATTTCAACCGAAGAACGTGACGGACGCCTGTACACAGTGACTATCTTGCTGACCACTAAAGATCGTGTTCATCTTGCGAGCATTATGAAAAAGCTACGTGTGATGCCACACGCGCTGAAAGTAAGACGTCGCAAGAACTAGATCAAAGTAAAGATGAGGGATTCGAGATGGCGAGATGCGAAGAGCAAAAGACTTCGTGACTCACCATCTTGGCTCCACATCTTTTTTTAATCTTTTCGTATCCCTTTCACTTGCATCTCTCATCTGCCCTTTATCTCTTCTCATCTCGTTTACTCTCATCCCGCATCTGCTCTTCATCCCGTCGCATCTCGTTCACTCTCATCCCTCATCTGCTTCTAAGCTTTACCCTGTACAAAAATCCAGTAAAATGCTTGAATAGATTATCTCTCTTACGTTTATGAGCCTTGTTATGTCACAGCTTTTATCTGCTATCCCTCTCAACTCTTTATCTGGAGTCGGCGCAAAAGTCGCAGAGAAACTGGAAAAGGTTGGGCTTAACAATGTACAAGACCTACTGTTTCACCTGCCTTTGCGCTATGAAGATCGAACGCGTATCTACCCAATCGTAAAACTGCATGCAGGTTTATGGGCAGCAGTACAAGGCAAGGTAATGCATGTCGATACCATTTTCGGCAAACGTAAGATGTTGGCGGTAAAGATCAGTGATGGTAACGGCACCATTACCCTACGCTTTTTCAACTTCACCGCCGGTATGAAGAATAACTTTGCCGAAGGCAAACAAGTCCATGCCTATGGTGAGATAAAGCGCGGTAATATGGGGCTTGAGATCGTCCACCCTGACTACAAATTCTTTGCGCCGAGGCAACAGCCAGATGTTGAAGCCAACCTCACTCCAGTGTATCCAACCACCGAGGGGTTAAGACAAGTCACGCTGCGTAACCTTACCGAACAAGCTCTAGAGTTAATCGACAAGGCCGCGGTTAATGAGCTTTTACCATCAGGTTTATACGACCACCAAATTACCCTTGCGCAAGCTTTGCATACCATTCATAGGCCACCTCCAGGCATTGACCTAGAGCTGTTTGATGAAGGTAAACACCCCGCGCAACTGCGTCTGATTATGGAAGAGCTACTGGCTCAAAACTTATCGATGCTGTCAGTCCGTAGCAAAGGGCAGCAAGACAAAGCAATGCCTTTTCCTCCGGCGAACACCCTCAAAGACAAGCTATTGGCTCAGCTGCCGTTTTCTCCAACCAATGCTCAAGCACGAGTAACCAAAGAGATCGAAGCTGACTTGGAAAAGCCGCACCCTATGATGCGCTTAGTGCAGGGCGATGTAGGTTCAGGTAAAACCTTAGTCGCTGCTTTAGCTGCGGTTCGCGCACTTGAACACGGCCAGCAAGTCGCCTTAATGGCACCAACCGAACTATTGGCAGAACAGCACGCGATTAACTTTGCTAACTGGTTTGAGGCGATGGGCATTCAAGTCGGTTGGCTGGCAGGTAAACTCAAAGGCAAGGCTCGTGAAACTGAACTAACACATATTGCCAGCGGCGAAGCGCAAATGGTGGTCGGTACTCATGCGCTATTCCAAGAGCATGTCGAGTTCAACAACCTTGGTTTAGTGATCATCGATGAGCAACACCGATTTGGTGTCCACCAGCGATTGGAGCTGCGTGAAAAAGGCGCGAAGCAGGGTTATTACCCTCATCAACTTGTAATGACGGCAACACCAATTCCACGAACGCTGGCGATGACGGCCTATGCCGACCTTGAAACTTCTATTATTGATGAACTGCCACCGGGGCGGACCCCGATTCAAACCGTGGCGATTCCTGATACCAAGCGCGATGACATTGTTGAGCGTGTGAAAAATGCGTGTCTCAATGAAGGCAAACAAGCCTACTGGGTGTGTACGCTAATTGATGAATCGGAAGTATTAGAAGCACAAGCCGCTGCCGACACTGCAGAAGAGCTGCAACGCAAACTGCCCGACGTAAAAATTGGTTTGGTTCATGGCCGAATGAAACCCGCTGAGAAACAAGCGGTGATGCAGGAATTCAAAGAGAACAAACTGCACCTGTTAGTTGCTACAACCGTGATTGAAGTAGGTGTGGACGTACCGAATTCGAGCTTAATGATCATCGAGAACCCAGAGCGTCTTGGTCTAGCGCAACTCCACCAACTGCGTGGCCGTGTTGGCCGTGGCTCGGTCGCGAGCCATTGTGTACTGCTGTATCACTCTCCGCTGTCTAAAACCGCTCAGAAGCGATTAGGGGTACTTCGTGAAAGTAACGATGGCTTTGTTATTGCTCAGCGTGATTTAGAGATTCGTGGCCCCGGTGAATTACTTGGTACCAAACAAACAGGCTTGGCTGACTTCAAGATTGCCGACTTAGTCCGTGACCAACGTTTGATACCTGAAGTGCAGCGTATCGCGCGTCATATTCACGATAGCTACCCAGACAACGCCAAAGCAATCATCAACCGTTGGTTGGGTGAGCGCGATGTTTACTCTAAGGCTTAATGAGCAAAACTAACATAATCTAAAACGTAAAAAGGCTTCCCTCAAGGAAGCCCTTTTAGTGCTCGTCACTTTCATCAAACAAGAGCGAGATTCCCTACTCGTTAGTTCCTCACTATAGGGAATGACGGTATTTTTCGTCATCCCCGAGAGGGAAGAATGACCGAGTCGGGGATCTATCACCAGCCCCAACCAACTCAGATCGTTAACTCAAACCTAGGGCTTCACAGGAAAACTGATCTGCGCTTTTAAACCGCCCTCACTGCGGTTATTGACCACAACAGCACCTTGGTGCTGACTGACAATACGTTTGACGATCGCTAAACCTAAGCCAGTACCTTCACTGCCACGAGCAGTATCACCACGCGTAAACGGTTCAAACAACTTACCGACTTGGTCTTGCGGGATCCCTGGTCCGTTATCTTCAACGGTTACCCAAGCCAGTTTATTATCGGCCGTCATCCCCGTCGAAACCTTCACCCAACCATTGCCGTAACGCAGTGCATTCACCACCAAGTTACTCACAGCGCGCTTCATCGCAATCGGGTTACCTAATGCAGGTTTCATTGCTTCCGGAATATCGGTTTCAATCTGTATCTCGTAGCCACCTTCTGAACTGGACACTTCACGGGCAATATCATCGACAAATACCGCTTGGAATGACTCTCGATCAACGGGCTTTAGGTAGTCCATAAACTGACTGATGATCTCGTTACACTCTTCAGTATCACTGATGATCCCTTCCGCTAAGTAGCTGTCTTCGGGCGACATCATTTCAGTGGCCAAGCGAATGCGGGTCAGTGGCGTACGCAAATCATGACTGATACCCGCCATCAACAGGGCTCTATCTTCTTCCAGTTCTTGAATGCCTTTCGACATCTGATTAAAGGCTCGAGTCACCGAGCGAATCTCTTGCGCTCCCTGCACTGGCAGTGGCGGTGGAATATCACCACGCCCTACGCCTTGAGCTGCTGTTTCTAACGCTATCAGCGGACGATTTTGCAATCGGATAAACAGCCAACCACCAGCAACAATCAACATCGCCATAATCAAGCTATTACGAAATAGAGGTGCGAAGTCTTCTTCTTGAAGCTCTGATAGAGGTATGCGAATCAATGAGTTAGGCAACTGAGCGATGTCCATCCACAGCACGTAACTCTCTTTACCTAGAATCAGCCGAACTTCCGTTTCAGAACCTAGCTCTTTGGTCATTTCCTCACTCATTAGGTCAATCGCCATCGCATGGTAATACTCGCCCGATGCTTCACTGTCTTTGGCGTGAACGGTCACCCCAAGTTGCTCAAGCACACGCTGGCGCAGTGGCGCATCAATTTCGATATCACTGCCTTGATCCAATACTAGGTTTAACTCGTGAGCCAAAATCTTATTGAACTGCTGCAAACTTGGCATCAAGGCATAGTTGAACACGGCGTAATAAGAAAAAACTTGGCTAGCAACCAACAGGGTTAAGAAGAGCACTATCGACTGAGTAAAGGAGCTACGTATGCGCATAGGAGACCTAAAGTGAGGGATGATAAAGGGATATAGTGGGAACTATAGCTGTAAACCATTGTGCTGAATACAAAACGGGCCATCACATATTAATGAGATGACCCGTAAATAAAGAATTCTGATTCACAGAATCGATCAAGCTGCTTTTGAGCTTATAAAGCTAGATTACACAGCTTTGCCATCTGGAACGAATACATAACCCAAGCCCCACACCGTTTGGATATAACGAGGTTTACTTGGATCTTCTTCTACTAGACGACGCAAACGCGAAATCTGAACATCGATAGAACGTTCCATTGCTGAATATTCACGGCCACGCGCCATGTTCATAAGCTTATCGCGAGACATTGGCTCACGAGCGTTAGTGACCAGTGACTTCAGAACCGCAAATTCACCTGAGGTAAGAGGCATTGGCTCTTCACCGCGGAACATTTCACGCGTACCTAGGTTCAGGCGGAACTCACCAAACTCAACCACAGACTCTTCTGTGCTTGGCGCGCCCGGTGCTTCAATCACTTGGCGACGCATTACCGCTTTGATACGAGCAAGCAGTTCACGTGGGTTAAATGGTTTTGGCAGGTAATCATCAGCACCCACTTCCAAACCCACAATGCGATCCACTTCGTCACCCTTTGCGGTCAGCATCAGGATTGGTAGCGAGTTATTTGCATTTCTTAGACGGCGACAGATCGATAGACCGTCTTCGCCCGGTAACATTAAATCCAATACCATCAAGTGAAAATTTTCACGGGTTAACAGGCGGTCCATCTGCTCACTGTTTGCCACGCTACGCACTTGAAAGCCTTGCTCTGACAGATAGCGTTCTAACAGTGCACGTAAACGAGCATCGTCATCGACCACTAAAATTTTGTAGTTTTCTTGCATGTAATGGTTCCACCTATTAAAGCTTAAACCTAAGGTTAAGCATTCTTGGTACATTGTATATTGGTATAAGACATTAAAAATGTAACATTATTGGAGAAAAAGTCGCCTAAATAATTGTTAACGTATGTTGCCTTTCTATATATTCTATCTTAGATCATCATTTCATTAAGTCAGATTTATGAAAACCAAACTTATCACCCGAGAAGGTTATAACAAGCTCAAAGCAGAGCATGACCACTTATGGCACGAGAAGCGTCCTGAAATTACTAAGATAGTCACTTGGGCTGCAAGCCTTGGAGATCGTTCAGAAAACGCAGATTACACGTTCAATAAGCGTTTGCTTCGTCAGATTGATCGCCGAGTGCGTTTCTTAAGAAAGTTCCTACCTGATGTCACTATCGTGGATTACTCGCCACAACAAGAAGGCAAGGTATTTTTCGGTGCTTGGGTCGAGATTGAGAATGATGAAGGGGAAATTAAGAAGTTTCGCATTGTAGGACCTGAAGAGATCTACGGCGATGCTAAAGGTTATATCTCTATCGACTCACCAATGGCTAGAGCTTTGCTCAAGAAAGAAGTGGATGATGAATTTACGGTAACCACACCAGAAGGCGACAAAGAGTGGTTCATTAACGCGATTCACTATTAAAAATCGAACAAGCTTGATCTATCGACTTGTTATTAGCGTGGCTTTCGGCGTGTGTCGCTAGGAGAATGTTGAAAACTGCGTTTGTAAGCACGTGAAAAACTCGATAACTGCGAAAAGCCAACCTCGGCCGCAAGTTCGGTCATTGGCATGCTGCTATTACGAAGTAAAAGTTGTGCTTTTTGCATGCGTCGCTGCATGACATATTTTTGTGGTGTCACCCCAAACTGTTTTTGACATAAACAGTAGAAGTGACTCTCACTCAAATGCATTGCGTGAGCAAGCTGAGTATTAGTTAACGCAGTCGCGATGTGTTGGTCAATGTAAGCATTTAAGTGACTCGCTTCTAAGCGACGGTGAGGTGAAGGCGTAGTAGATGCTACCGACATTTGGCCTAATTGCGTTAAAAACAACGACACTAACTGGCAGTTTGTCTGTGGTGACATCGTATCTTGCCGAACTTTCTGAGCGGCAAAGTCCAATAATATCTGGCTTTCGGCCCCTAAGTCTAAAAAATAAGGCTGCTGAAATATCGATTCCTGTAATGACAAATTACACGCTTGCTCTAGAGCTTGGATATAAGGATCGGCAGGGGCTAAGTCAATGACTAATAGCTCACTGTCTTGACTTAGACCATTATAAAAATGCGGTGTGTTATTGGGAACGACGGCCACTGTACCGTGACCTATTTGCCCACTTTCACGTTCAAACTCACACGCCATGGTACCTCGCCAACCTAGCAGCACTTGAGCATAGCTGTGTAAATGCTGGCCCTGACGTCTAGCAATAACATTTCGTCTGATCTGAGTTTGATTCACCGTGTCTTTCCTACGTTTATCTGAGATCTTAGTTTCCCCCACTGTAGCGCTTCTTTCCCCAAAATCTTTCACTTTCGGAGTCTGAGTTAAATACCACAGAGTCTCAGGCAAATATTCATTTCTTTTAACAGATAACATAACAATATATTAACAAGGAAGGAAGGATGGCATGCAACTTAACCAACAACAAGTTCACAACGCACTACCGTGGAGACCTTTAATCAGCGCGCTAAAGGATATTTTCACACGCGATGTAACGGCACCGATTCGTCATCACCACACCATGAATGTACCGCAAGATCCTAGCGCAACTTTACTCTTAATGCCGGCATGGATTGAAGGTGAGTATTTGGGAGTGAAACAGGTCAATGTTTTTCCGGGTAACTCTGCTCGTAATCAACCAGGACTCAGCAGCCATTATCTACTAAGTTGTGGTAAAACTGGGAAAATGTTAGCTCAGATTGACGGGAACGAGCTAACGGCACGCAGAACAGCGGCTGCTTCAGCACTGGCTTCTCATTATCTATCGCTTGAAACAGCGAGCAAAATGCTGATGGTTGGAGCGGGAAGAGTAGCACGACGCTTAATCCCAGCGCATATGAGTGTGCGCCCAATCAAAACCGTTCATGTGTGGGATATCAATCAATCCGCTGCTGAGCAATTAGTAACCGAGTTACGTGATGAGGGAGTGGACGCTGTTGCCTGCCCAAATGACCAACTGGAAGCGGTAGCAAGAGACGCTGATCTGATCAGTTGTGCAACGCTTTCAACAGCACCCATCATTAAAGGGGAGTGGCTTACACCCGGTGTGCATTTAGACTTAGTTGGGAGCTTTACTCCTACGATGCGTGAAACCGACAATGAAGCCCTAAAACGAGCCAATGTTTTTGTGGATGTAAAAGCAGCAGCACTGGTTGAGACGGGCGAGTTGATCATTCCTATCCGTGATGGTGTAATTACCGAAGAGAATATTTTAGCCGACTTTTCAACCTTGTGTAGTGGTCAACATGCGGGGCGTGCAGGCCTTGACGACCCTGAAGCCGCGATCACTCTTTTCAAATCGGTAGGCGATTCTCGTGAAGATCTGGCTGGAGCGATTCTAGCCTACCAGTCAGTACAGAGCGTTTAAAGAGTAATAAGGCCGACGTGTATTAGGCTTTGATTTTACTGTCGGCCTGTTTATCCACTAGCAGTAATTCCATACTCGCGCACCTTGTCAGGTGTGATTCTCGTGACTTAATTTGGAAAAACACCTATGACTAAAAAGAATTCAGATTATACGACTCCACCACCGTTAGGCTTGGCGATCGTACCGATTATTCTCACCATTGCGCTGTTAGCTACACAAATTTTTTATTATGACGACTTCACCCCACATATTGCACTGGCCATTGGCTTCGCTATTACCGCGCTGGTTGGTTGGTATCAAGGGCTGCGTTGGCAGGACATAGAGTCCGGCGCATTTCGTGTTTTACACGTGGCAATGCCTTCAATTGCAACCCTTATTGTTGTTGGCATGCTAGTCAGCACCTGGATTGCCAGTGGTACGGTACCGACTCTAATTTATTACGGTTTGATCTTAATCGAACCTGAATGGTTTCTTGCTGCCACAATGCTATTGTGCTCTGTTGTTTCCCTTTCTATTGGTTCGAGTTGGACCACAGTAGGTACGGTGGGCCTTGCGTTGGTTGGTATTGGTTTTGCTTTTGGTATACCAGCCTACTGGACTGCGGGAGCGGTTGTATCTGGTGCTTTTTTTGGCGATAAAATTTCACCATTGTCTGATACGACCAACCTTGCTGCCGCTGTGACTGAAACTAATGTGTTCGCTCATATTCGGAACATGATGCCGACCACCATTCCCGCCATGCTAATTGCTTTAACGCTGTACTCAATTCTTGGTGACGTAGTGATGGGTGATACGACATCAGGGGCTCAGCAGCTACAAGAAATTACCGCTATTCAATCGGGTTTGGAGAGTCACTTCTCTCTTGGCTTTCTTCCTTTACTGCCACTTTTAGCGGTGATAGTGCTCGCGTTTTACAAAATAGCGCCGATCCCTGCCCTGTTCACAGGCTTTGTTTTCGGTGCCGGTGTGGCGGTGCATAATTATGATTACAACCTAAATGACATCCTGACATTTGCCCATAGTGGATACAAAATAGAGACCGGATCTGCAGCGCTAGATAATTTGCTGAATCGTGGTGGCGTCACATCCATGACCTGGGTGATCACCTTAATGATGTTTGCGCTGGCATTTGGTGGTGCGTTGGAGCGTACCGGATGTTTGGAGTCAGTCGTCAATGCAATAATGAAGTCCACTAGAGGTTTCAGAGGGTTACAAACCAATGCCATCCTCACTTCGGTAGCGACCAACGCCGTATCGGGTGACGTGTACCTCTCTATAGCGTTGCCAGGCCGTATGTTTGGAGCGCAATACGACAGACTCGGTTATAGCAGACTAAATCTATCCAGAGCGATTGAAGAAGGAGGTACATTAGTCTCGCCCTTGATCCCTTGGAATGCGGGTGGCGCATTTGTAATGGGAACATTAGGGCTAGTTGTCACTCCTGGTGATTACAGTGCCTTGCTATACGCACCATTGGCATTTGCTTGTTGGTTATCACCAACTATCGGCATTATTTACGCACAAACAGGCTGGTTTTCAAAGCGTACCGAGAAAGATGATGCTGCAAATAAGCAGATGGTTTCAGCCACCAGTGGCAGCCCCCACTGAACCATATCACACACTATTCTTTAGCTAAGCCAGTAGGTAAAACATGACACAATCCGCTATACACACACCGAATGAAGTTCAGCCCACTGTTGCAGTAATTGGGGCTGGAGTCGTTGGCCTCTGTACAGCGCTAGAAGCGCAGCGCCATGGCTATCAGGTCACACTATTTGATAAGGGACTGCCGGGTAAAGGGGCTTCGTTTGGCAATGCGGGTTACTTAGCAACAGAATTGATGGATCCTTTGGCAACAAAAAAGACATTGTCTTCTGCGCCAAAAATGTGGATAGATCCAAAAGGTCCACTGGCACTGCCTTGGCAGTATCTTCCCAAGGCGATCCCTTGGTTAGCATGCTTTGTTCGATCTGCCTCTTCTTCAAAAGTGGAGGCAACCAGAAATGCGCTCTATCAACTCAATCAAGCAGCAGTTCCCGCTTGGCAACGCTGCTTGGCCGATATTGGAGCCCAAGAAAATCTCGTACCATCAGGTTATTTATTGGTATGGGAATCAGCAAGTAAATTAGAAGAGGCAAAAGCGCATGCTGCTTATCTTGCACAGTGGGAAGTAGAAAGCGTCTTATTGCAAGGAGCACAACTAAGGGAAAAAGAACCTGGGCTGGCTGAGACGGTCAGTCATGCTCTGTTTTTTCCCAATGCTTGCCGAGTTAAGGACCCTTACCTCCTATCAAAACATTTATTTGCGGTTTTTCAGACCCGAGGGGGGGGCTTTGAACAAGCTGAAGTAAACAAAATTCACCCACAAGGTAATTCCGTTAGAGTGGTCACCACAGATTTTCATGTATTTGATCATGCGGTGCTTTGCACAGGAGCTTGGGGGAAACCGTTATTAAAACAAATGGGCATTTCCATTCCACTCGAAGCTGAGCGTGGGTATCACTTGACGATAGATACAACGGAGTTGAAATCTAAGCCACTCAAGCATCCTATGGGCTCTGCAGAGCGTAAATTTGTTATGAGCCCATTGGCGTCTGGTTTAAGGGTCGTGGGGGTAACAGAAATAGGAGGCTTACGTTTACCAGCATTTGCTCGCAGGTTTAATGTACTGCGCCATCACAGCTGGCAACTGCTACCGTTATTAAAAAATTCGACGTTGCCAGTGAGTGAATGGATGGGACATAGACCCACGATTGCCGATTCGCTGCCGGTGATAGATCGACATCCACATCATCCACAATTATTGTTTGCTTTTGGCCACCAGCACCTTGGATTGACGCAAGCTGCTATTAGCGCGGAGTTGGTCATTAGCTTGTTGCGTAAAACAGAGCCTGAATTTGATGTTGCTCCGTATCGAGTAGATAGGTTTAAAAGGGTAAAGGGTAAAGGGTTATTGATTGCAGCTAGCCACCCATTAAAATACCCCTAACAGGCTGATAGAGGAGGATTTTTCCGCTTCACATATCGCTTCATGCTTACACACCATTGAGATATCACCGCTTGCTTGCGCTACTTTACTCCGTAGAATAGAGCCATCAACATCAAACTAGAGATTCATCGGATGAGCCAAGCTATCTGTCGACTGATCGCTGAAGAACTGAATGTTCGTTCAGAGCAAGTCACCGCCGCAGTAAACCTAATTGACGACGGTAACACCGTTCCCTTTATTGCCCGCTACCGTAAAGAAGTCACGGGTGGCTTAGACGATACCCAACTCCGTAACCTTGATAGTCGCCTTTCATACCTTCGCGAACTAAACGATCGCCGCCAAACGATCCTGAAGTCGATTCAAGACCAAGGTAAACTCACGCCAGAACTGGAGCGTGATATCACTCAAGCTGACAGCAAGACTCGCCTTGAAGATTTATACCTACCATACAAACCAAAGCGTCGTACCAAAGGTCAGATCGCAATCGAAGCAGGCTTAGGGCCACTTGCCGATACACTTTGGAACGAACCACAGCACGACCCTGAAACCGAAGCCGCTAACTTCATCAGCAGCGATAAAGGCATTGCTGATACTAAAGCCGCGCTAGATGGTGCACGTGCAATCGTGATGGAGCGTATTGCAGAAGACGCAAACCTACTTGAAAAGATTCGCCAACATCTAACACGCAACTCAGAACTCGTTTCACGTATCGTGGTAGGCAAAGAACAAGCAGGCGAGAAATTCAAAGACTATTTCGAACACAACGAAACACTCAACAAAGTGCCTTCTCACCGTGCACTTGCAATGCTACGTGGCCGAAATGAAGGCTTCCTAACGCTGGCAATGAATGCAGACCCAGAGCAAGAAGAAGGTGTACGCGGTTCATACTGCGAAAACATCATCTCTGATCACTACGGTATTACCCTAAGCAGCGCACCTGCAGATGCATGGCGCAAGCAAGTGATTAGCTGGGCATGGCGTATCAAGGTTTCTATGCACATGGAAACCGAGTTGATGGGCGCGATGAAAGAACGCGGTGAAATCGAAGCGATTGAGGTGTTCGCAACCAACCTTAAAGACCTGCTAATGGCCGCACCTGCTGGTCCTCGTGCAACATTGGGCTTAGATCCAGGTTTACGTACCGGTTCAAAAATCGCCGTGGTGGATTCAACCGGTAAGGTTCTGGCAACAGAGACCATTTACCCTCACCCACCTCAAAAGCAATACGACAAGTCTGCGCACGTTGTTGAGCAGATGGTTCGCCAGTTCAATGTTGATTTGATTGCGATTGGTAATGGCACGGCTTCACGCGAAACAGACAGCTTTGTTGCTGATGTGATTAAGCGTGGCAACCTAACAGCACAGAAAATCATTGTTAGCGAAGCGGGCGCATCGGTTTATTCTGCTTCTGAGCTAGCGGCAAAAGAATTCCCGAATATGGATGTCTCGATTCGTGGTGCGGTGTCTATTGCGCGTCGTCTACAAGATCCACTGGCAGAACTAGTGAAGATAGATCCTAAATCGATCGGTGTGGGCCAATACCAACACGACGTTAGCCAAACTATGCTCGCTAAGCGCCTAGATGCGATTGTCGAAGACTGTGTAAACGCCGTAGGTGTTGATGTGAACACCGCGTCTGCCGCGCTACTTACTCGCGTAGCAGGCCTTTCTAGCACCATCGCTCAGAACATCGTGGATTTCCGTGATGAAAACGGTCGCTTTGAAGCCCGTACTACCTTGAAGAAAGTCGCTCGTTTAGGGCCAAAAGCCTTTGAACAGTGTGCTGGCTTCCTGCGTATCATGGATGGTAAGAACCCGCTAGACGCATCATCGGTTCACCCAGAAGCTTACCCATTGGTAAAAACCATCGCCGAGAAAAACCACAAAGACATCAAGTCTCTGGTAGGTAACACAGACTTCTTACGTGGCTTACATGCGGTTGATTACACTAATGAGAATTTTGGTGTACCGACAGTAACCGACATCATCAAAGAGCTGGATAAGCCGGGTCGAGATCCTCGTCCTGAATTCAAGACGGCAACGTTCGCCGATGGCGTAAATAGCATGTCTGACTTGGAACCTGGCATGATCTTAGAAGGTGTGGTTTCAAACGTGGCAAACTTTGGTGCGTTCGTAGATATTGGTGTTCACCAAGACGGCTTGGTACACATTTCAGCGCTGACCGATCGCTTTGTCGCTGACCCACGTGAAGTGGTGAAAGCCGGTGATATCGTGAAAGTGAAGGTGATGGAAGTGGATGTTCAGCGTAAACGTATTGCACTAAGCATGCGCATGAAAGATGAACCTGGACAAGATAATCGAGCGCAACGTTCAAGTGCACCTCGTACGCAAAACCGACCAAATCAAAACTCACAAGGTGGACAACGCCGTCGTGAGGAGCCGCAACAAAACGCTGCGATGGGCGGTGCTTTCGCAGCTGCCTTTGCTAAAGCGAAGAAATAACTTTTGTTTTAACGAAGCAGCGGTTGAAACGTCAGTTTAATCTTCACCAGAACTGACGCGCCTAAAACAGAAAACCTGCATCCCTTAGGGTATGCAGGTTTTTTTATTATGTGTTCAAAAAAGACATCGAAGTTTGGTTGGGTCATAAGTTTTCGATTTATAACACAATCAGCATTTCTGATGGAGCATGAGGCGCAACAGCATGACCATAATGGTATTTTATGACCTTACGTCGTTTCTCCATCTGTCCCTCCTGGATCGCCGCATCTAAAACATGCTTTGGCAGGCGAAAACGCATGGTATAGCCTTTTCCTTGGTCGACACTGTATGTCTTCAGTGCCAACAAGCTGAATAACCTATCAAAAGGATCTTGAGGTTCTTCATGGCTAATCGAATTGGCTTCTGACTCATTATCCATTTCATAACCAGGATGGTCTGAAGGATCCCAAGCCGACTGCTGCCTTCGTTTATCGTCCGGTTTTACCTTTCGTTCTGCATTGGTTTTTGCCAATGCTACTGCGGGAGCGACAGGCTCTCGAACTCTATTATCACGCGCAACTTGCTCTGTTTGCACATTAACGGATGGGGCGATCAGTGGCACACTTACTGCAGTTGCAGGTGACACAATCATCGCGAACTCTCCTCAAGAATCGCCCATCACTCTTGCCATAACACTGCTGTGCTGAGTTACACAACAGGCATAGCCCAAAACTTACCGCAATCAGCTCAGGAGAGAGTGAGGTCTGAGTATCATGCAACGCTTTGGTTATACCAATCGTAGTAAATAACGGCTCATCCTAACTTGTTAAAATGCTCGATAACGGCGTTAGAATTTTTGATTGTAGAATAACTACTTATCAAAAAGCTCTGCCTTGTTCTCAAACCTTTTTCCTACGCTATCTTTGAACACTTACTTACTGTGATTGGTATTAGGTTATATATCGACCAAGCCGGCTATAAATTTAGCTATTATTTTTGCGCGAAGCTAATCAGTTCACTGCAGAAGGCATCCGCTTCGGTCATAAATGGCGCATGCGAGGACTGAGTAAAGATGTATTGTTCGGTATGAGGCAGTGCGGCACCCAAATCTTTGGCAACTTTTATTGGCACTAAACCATCCAGTCGACCATACAAACGCAGCATCGGTACTGAAATCTGAGGTAACTGTTCACGTAGGTCGACATCAGACAGCATCTTTAAGCCAGCCAATAAAGAATCAGGATTCGGCAACGGGCGTGAAAGCACCGCTTGCTTGAGCTGTTTGACATCTTGCCTTGCAGAAGGACTGCCCATGGTTTGCAGCGCCATAAAGCGTTCGATGGTGGTTTGAAAATCTTCAACCAGTTGCTCGGTGAATGCGGTTAATACGTTTGGCTGAATGCCTCGCCATAATACGGGTTCTTTTGCGGCGGCGAATTTAGGGGAGCTGGCGACAGTCACCAGTTTGCTCACGTAGTCTGAGTGATGGAGAGCCATGTGTGTTGCGACCACCCCACCCAGCGACCAACCCACCCAAATAGCCTGCTTAGGAGCGTCGACAATCAGTTGTTGAGCAATCTCTTCAAGATCTTGAGCGTGGCAATGCGCGCTGTGTCCATACCCAGGTAAATCCACCACATGTACTCGAAAATCAGCTTCTAATGCATTCACGGTTTGTTGCCATACCGCACCGTTCATTCCCCAGCCGTGGACCAGTACCAAATCGGGTCCTTGCCCTGAAACATGCCAATATAACGCGTCACTCATTCTCAATATTCCCTACTTATTTCATCCACCATCAAGGGTACGTTTCAGTATGGTGAGTAAAAAGAACACCATAACCCAAAAGCACTGCGAGCTATGTTATCTGATTGGCTACAAAAACACACACCACGGCTGGTCACACCTCAATGTCACCTATGTAAATTGGATAAATCCCCCAATGATGCTCATCCGCGATGGTGTAATGATTGTCTTAATCTCTTCGAGCCAAGGCCGCGCTGCCAGCGGTGTGGCTTAAAAACTCTCACTACCGTCGAACAATGTGGTCAGTGTTTATCTAAACCGCCACCGTGGCATCGTCTCTATTGTGTGGGCGATTACACCTTCCCAACCGCACACTATATTCAGCAGATGAAGTATTCCGATAAGTTTTGGTTTGCTCGTGATCTGTCGAAGTTATTAGCCTCACGCATTGACCATCCAGCCCCGCTGATTACCAGTGTCCCTTTACATTGGACTCGATACATTCAACGCAGCTTTAACCAAAGCCAGTTATTGGCGAACTATACCGCTCAAGAATTAGGGGTGAAAAGTGATGTATTGTTTCGGCGAAATCGCGCCACGCTTTCTCAACAAGGGTTAACCAAGTCTATAAGGTTGCGTAACCTGAACGGAGCTTTCACACTTCTTCATCGCGACTTTGAAGCAACTGATTATCCTCACATTGCAATAATTGATGATGTTGTAACCACAGGCAGTACAGTGTATCAATTATGCCAATTACTACTTGAAGTGGGCGTGAAAAGGATTGATATTTACTGTATCTGCCGCACTCCTGAGCCCTCTGGATAAATAGTGTGAATCACTACTTGTACAGCAATCCAACAAAAAAGGGCTGAATTACAAATCTGACAGGAGTAGAATGGCGCTAATAACCTACAAATCTACTCAGGTATTCGTCGTGTCAAATATTACTATTACAGAAACCGCTCAAACTCATTTTGCCAATCTGCTGTCACAGCAGCCTGAAGGTACAAACATTCGTGTGTTCGTGGTAAACCCAGGTACGCAAAACGCTGAGTGTGGTGTTTCTTACTGCCCAACAGATGCTATCGAAGCGTCTGACACAAAGCTTTCTTTTGAAGCTTTCTCTGCGTACGTAGATGAGCTAAGCCTACCATTCCTAGATGAAGCTGAAATTGACTTCGTTACAGACAAAATGGGCTCTCAACTTACACTTAAAGCGCCAAACGCGAAGATGCGTAAAGTATCAGACGATGCAACGTTGATAGAACGTGTTGAGTATGCAATCCAAACACAAGTGAACCCACAACTTGCTGGCCACGGCGGTCACGTTAGCCTAGTAGAGATCACTGAAGAAGGTGCTGCTATCGTTGCATTTGGCGGCGGTTGTAACGGTTGTTCTATGGTTGATGTAACACTTAAAGAAGGTATCGAGAAAGAACTTCTTCAACAATTCGAAGGTGAATTGACTGCCGTTCGTGATGCAACTGAGCACGATCGCGGTGAGCACTCTTACTACTAAGCTCTTTTACGACTAAGCACTCATACAGTCTTAGCCAGTAGAAAGTTAAAGATTCAATAAAAAGGTTGATGTGCAAGCATCAACCTTTTTTTGTGTTTAAAACAGCAGAGTACTTCCGAACCGTCTATTTCTCGTTCAATGGCAATAATAACGGGCGCGTTACCATTTGCAGTAAGGTATTCAAGTGATCGCAATCGGTTCCTGATTCAATAATTTCAGGATATGAAAACTAGGATCTAGGAACTCAACTCTATTTCCCCTATATTAGAATGACTATATAAGAAAGAATTCCAATGAGCTAAGGAGCGAGCGCAATGACAAAAAGGAGCAAGCCAGAAATTTTGGCTCAACAAACTGTCGCTCAATCAAAACTATTCTCTATCGAGTCTCTCGATTTACGCTTTTCCAACGGTGTAGAGCGTACCTACGAACGTATGAAACCCAGCGGCCGCAACGCAGTAATGATGGTTCCGATTACTGAGCAAGGCGATATTCTGTTGGTACGTGAATACGCTGCGGGTACTGAACGCTATGAACTCGGCTTCCCAAAAGGACTGATTGATCCCGGCGAACAACCAAATGAAGCCGCGGTTCGTGAACTAAAAGAAGAGATTGGCTTTGGCGCTAATAAACTCACGCCTTTAAAAGAAGTGATTCTCGCCCCCTCTTATTTCTCTAGCAAAATGACGCTGTTTATCGCAGAAGAACTCTATCCAGAGAAGCTAGAAGGTGATGAGCCAGAGCCACTAGACATTGTCCGCTGGCCACTTGCTCAAGCCGAAGAACTGTTAACGCATCTCGACTTCTGTGAGGCTCGCAGTATTACAGCTCTACTATTAGCCCTTCGTGTATTAAACAATAATTAGAACATTCAGGCTCGCTCGAAGAGTAAGAGAATATTTATGCCAATAACAAAAGATTTGTCTCACCTCCTACCCTCTATCATTGAGATTGCTCGCTCTGCAGGCCAACTCATCTTAGAGATTTACGAGAAAAAGGATTACGAAGAGTTCACCAAGAGTGATGACACTCCGGTCACCAGTGCCGACCTTGCAGCACATAAGCTGATATTAAAAAAACTCAGTGAGCTAACGCCTGATATTCCCGTATTATCCGAAGAAGACGCCGACATCAGCCTAGAGCAACGCTCTCAATGGGATCGCTACTGGTTAGTTGACCCACTCGATGGCACGCAAGAGTTCATCGCAAGAAGTGGCGACTTTGCAACAATCATCGCCTTAATTGAGCATAACAAGCCGGTAATGGGCGTCGTGTACGCGCCTGTTTCGGGTGTGAGCTATTACGCTTACAGTGGCAAAGGCGCTTGGAAGATCCCAGACCTCAATGACAGTGTAAAAATCAAAACGCATCGTCACGAGCTGCCAAACCAATCCATCGCGATGGCGATCAGTCGTCGTCAAGACATCAACCGCATCACTAGTCGTATGAGCTCTGCTTGGAACTACGACTTGGTTCCTCTTGGCTCAGCAGCGCTTAAGGCATGTTTAGTCGCAGAAGGTGCTGTGGATTGTTATCTACGTATTGGACCAACCGGAGAGTGGGATACAGCCGCAACCCAGTGCATTGTTGAAGAAGCCGGAGGCCGAATCCTAAGCACTCAATTAGAGCCACTCTCTTACAATGAAAGGGATACTCTAGAGAATCCAAACTTCATTGTACTTGGTGATGCAGACTTACCTTGGGCAGAAATCTTACAAGGTAAATACTAAACTCGACGGCTTTGATCGTGGTTAACCAATTAAGCAGCTAAGCAGTTAAGCAGTTAAGCAGTTAAGCATTCAAACAAAATGGGCACCTCATTGAGGTGCCCATTTTTTATATCTCATTATTTGATAACCGGCGGATACTAGATCAGAAGTCGATACCGGGCTAAAAACGACCTTGGTAGGTAAACTGATATTTACCCTGGCTGTCGGGGTTGCCCAACCACTTAAGCTGGCTCTGCATTGCTGATGGGAATTCAGCACCCGGTTTAAACCATGCCGCCGAGGTGTAGCTTTGATTAGGCGTTACGCTCGCAGAGAACTCACTGTCCACTTGCTCACTCTTCTGGATGCCTTTAGCTGCAATGGTGTTGTCTTCACAGGTAATATCCGCAATCACAGGGCCGAGGTCTAATGAACCCACTGGCGAGTCGACAGCTGCACCAGACCAAGCAAGCGTACCTTCGCCAGATTGGCACCAAGGCTGAGCATGAACCGCATGTTTGATGGTCAGTTCAACTTGTCCTGCAATAGACACTGGCACTGGGATAGCCGGCGCATATTTCATCACGTTTCTTGCTGGCATGGATGCGACTAAATTTTCCGCGTAAGCACCGCTCATGCTATATCCAACACGACCTTTACCAGATAAGTTCATATCGCTGTTACGACCAAAGCGAACCGCAAGCTCGGCTTTGGCTTGGAATAGTTTAGAGAACTGGAAGTCCCACTGCACTGAGCCGTAATTGACACGCTGCCACGCAATATTGTTAGCGCGACCTTGCCAAACGGTGCCCTCAACGCCTTCGATGCTTAAACCACGCACAGCGGGCGCATGCTTGAGAGCAAAAGCGGCAGGCAAATGCAGCAACAAGCTTACCGAGAAAAAAACGATAAAAATGACGCTGAATAACAGGCCATATTTGAAAGATAAACCGCGTTTCACATTAACCTCGTTTAAACTGTAGTCGGTTGATCTCAATAACCCCAGGGCTATCAGAGCGATCAATATCCATAAACTCAACCTCAACACCCTGCTTTTCTTTCAGGTATGTCAGCCAGTCAACGAACTTATTAAATGGCACAGGCTTAATCCACACTTGCAGCATCTCACCACGTGGTTGTACGCGTATCAGCTCGATGTTAAAACGGCGCATAGAAGCAGGCACAGATTGGTTCAAAGGCTGACTGGCACTGATGCCACCGCTGCCTCGTAGTTCAACGACTTGATTGGCTTTGTCCGTTACCCAAGCAAGAAGCTGCTTCTCACTTTGAATACGACTTTGTGCAAGTTCAGCTCGCTGACTGAGTGGCTGTAACAACCCCCAATAAACGACACCCAACACCAATAAAACTGAGCAGCCAACAACTAATCGCTGCTCTCTTTGACTTATTGAAGTCCACCACGCTTGGAGTGGTTCAATCATATTTCTCATCACTGATCTCCTTACGCAGGTTATTGATGGGGTTTAAGAGTAAAGCTGCCAAATACGGCATCGCCATTACGGTTCAATGGCCCTTGCTCAACGACAAACTTCTCTTCGAGTTTCACCCTTGCGGTCTCAAAGTGTTGGAAGTCAGAACTTTTGGCCTGAAGTCGAACCTCAGAACGGTTACCATCATAACGAATACTTTCAACTTCGATCGACTTCACTTGTCCTAAGGTTTCTGGCAACAATGCTAGCCAACCGAGTAAGGAGTCACCATCGCCTGAGCCACCGTATTTCTTAGCTTCATCATTCATCTGACGCTTAAGGTAGCTTACTGTCGGAATGCGTTGTTTACCTGGTAGCACAGCTCTAAAAATACGTTCACTCTCGGCTCTGTAAGCTTCGGCTTGCGCTTCATACTGCTGAACCTTCAACACTTGTTGAGTTACAATCACGGCCACCAGCAAACAAGCAGCAATCGCCACTTTCTGCCAAACACGCCAATATTTACTGAATGAAGATTTGGTTTTAAAGGTGCCAGTCAGTAAATTCACGCTGCTTGTGATCGCTTGCTGACTCAATAAAGACATCACCAATTCAGCAGGCTTAGCTTGCCACTCCACACCACTTTGCTGCTGAACGTCGTCGCTCGGCATCGCGGTGTAGCTGAAAATTGTTGTCGCTTGCTCTTCCTCACCAGCGACAACCCAATCACTTTGCAAAAACATCGGTAACCATGCTTCGCTGATCGATACCGCTTGATAGTGACCTTGGCGCAATAACCAGTGCTGGTCTATCTGCAACGCACTGATGCCTTGCTCTTCAAAAGGCACGGCTAGTGTATCTGGCAGCACCTTACGGAAGATAATATTGGCTTCGCGAAACAGACCTAAAGCGTGTTTTAGCCATTCACGATCCACACCACACACGGTAGCGTGACTCGCGTCTTTATCTAAAATAGTCAGATGTAAGTCTTCGATATCTTGTGCCACTTCGTCTTCTAACAAAAACGGCAGCATAGAATCGAACTGGCGAGCAGCACCTTTCGGGATCTCAACACGCTTAATTAAGCATTCATTTCCCGGCAATAAAGCGATACAGCTGCGCTTTTCAGCGTAAGGCGTTAACTCGTCAAGCTGTTCCCAGCTAGACAGTTCGCCACTTGCTATCACTTCTTGTTGGCTTGTCGACCAAACTAACCACTGCACAGGGCTTTGTGGTTCGCTACTCAGTCGAACGGTCAGAAACTCGCTCACTGATTCCTCCAAAACGACGGCGTACTACCGTCACTGTTTCTCGATTACTACTATAGAAAAGCGTCCGTATACGTACACGTGACTGCTCAACTAATACCTCTGCATCTAGCTCAAAATAGGCGCTATCTACAGTTAAATATGCTTTCGCTTTCTTGCTGACTTCGGCACTCACGCCAACAATGGCAGGTTCGGCCATAAATGCGTCGACCGTATCCCAACCATCAAACGGGCGTTTGTCTATCAGCTGTTTGGCATCCGACTCACTTAAACCGGGGGCAAACATCGCTTCCAATAAAGGCGCCTGCTTTTCCGTAAGAGTATTCACATTCAAACGGAAATCATCGGTGGGTAAAGCGCAAACAAATGGGCGAACCTTATTCATCACTTCACCAGTGACCTGATAAACCGCTCGTAGCTCGGATTCATCCGCCATTAAACCATTCGCCGCCAGATAAGATGGCTTCATTGCTTCATACGTACTGTCTTCTACGCCAGACGAAGAGGTGGTTCGGGTATCACTATCTACAAACTCCCAGCTGGAATTTGCGATAACCTCAGCCTGATAAGGCTCAACGTCTTGGTTTTCCAACAAGGTTTGCCAAACCGTGATTAAATAAGGTGTCTGGTTACTTGAAGTCGTCGTAACCCCAGCCAAGGCATTAAGATTAAAACACGCCTGAGCGTCAACGATTCGGCCCTTAACTTGGCCATAATCGAGTGGGTACACTTGCTCTTCTAACGCCCACGGCTGGCTTAAGTTTACGGTATCACTGTCTTTGTAGCTTTGCCTAATGCCGTCTTGCACAAGCGCTTCCACGCCAATGCTGTACCAATAGGCCTGTTGGTAATTCAGCTGATTACCAACGCGCTTGAATTGAGTAAACAGACGTTCAGACATGCTGCCAGCAATGGTGGCCATGATCGCCAATAGCATCAAAATAATGATCAGCGCGACACCACGTTGTTTACGTCCCAAGGCTGACCTTGTCGCTATACGCTTATTAGTTCGATGAGTCATTATTCCCCTCACTACTGCCTGAAGAGTCATTACTTGAAGAATCATCGGCCTGATCTAGGGTGCCACCTGGAGTGAGATAAACACGCTCTATCTCACCATAGTCTTTCAAGGTTAGCTTTAACCTCACCGCTTTCGGCAGGGACTTATCGGTTTGCCACTCTTTCCCCCAGCGACTCCCGTCATAAAACTCAATGTCAAAGCCTTCGACATCATCAAGCAAAGGGGTAATCACACCTTCTTGGCCTGCAGGCGTATCGGGGTAACGCCACCATACACGCTCGAGTGTCTCTTCTTTGATGCGGTAGCCAACCTTCGTCACCTCACCGCGAGGAAACTGCTGCTGCGGGTTGTGCCAACCTAAGCGAGTAAACATGATGCCAACGCTGTCGGAATCCAGTAAATACTCTTTCATTAAGATCAGCTTAGATGATGCTTCTTCACCATTGGTACGAAATTGTCGCACCGCCATCTGGCGAAAATCATTATCTAAAATGACTAAGCTACGTTGCAGTTGATTCAAACGGGCGCTGCGCTCAATTGAGAGCTCGTTACTTCGCTGCACCTGATTAACCACCTGATAAGCCGCCATGCTTAACGTGGCAAAGATAGCAATCGAGACCAATACTTCAATTAAGGTAAAGCCTCTCCCTTTTGAAGATAGACGTTGTTTACGCGGCGTAGGCTTATTTGCCGACATGCTCTTAGTTAACCACATAACTTCGCACCGTAACGACTGGAGACGCTTTCTTGCTGGTTGCCGCACTCACATCAAACGCCTTTAATAAATTATCGCTGGTATCGATGGGAGTCACCTTCCAGAACCACTCTCTTCCCGCTAACTTTTGTGTACCCTGCGCTTTTTTAAGCTTCTCAGGATGCAGCATCACTAAGGCCATTTGATTATCAACGACCATCGCTGCGAAGGTTTTTTCTTCTAGATAGCTGAGTGTATTAATGTGCTGGGTGACGGCACGAATCACACTGATCGCCGCTGTAGCGAAGATAGCGAGCGCAACCAATACTTCAAGCAGAGTCATTCCTCGAGAACGATAAGGAGAACGGTTATTCCTCTTCATCTTCTTCTCCCGGCTCTAGCAATCGAATCACACCATTATCTAACACTCGAATACGCCAGCCATCTTGCACGGTATCACCGGTGTTTGGGTAGAAAGAAAGCGTAAACGGTGTCGTTTCAGCACTCGACAAGATGTAGATCTGTGGTGGCTTTGGCTTCTTTTCCTCTTCCAGATCCGCAAACATATCTTCATCAAATAAGCTTCCCGGATTAAAAAGGCGATCGTCGTCTTCCCACGCACCACCACCAAGTGTCAGCGTCAGTGCGAGGTCTTCTGGTAATTCAGTTGAAGAGGGGATCTTTTCGAACTCAGTTTCTTGCCAACCATCAGACTTCAAAGTCATCAAAACGTAGGTCGATTTCTTTTCATCAACACGAACACCAAAATCTAAACCACTCAAGATAGCCTCTTCATTGAGTAACTGAATTCGCTGATAAAAGCTTTGAGCGTATTTTTTGGCAACATCTTTGCTATTGGTAGGGATGGTCGAGATCACCGCGACCGCCGTTACTGACAGTAGTACCAACACCAAGAGAATCTCAATCAAGGTGAAACCTGGCTGTGTTTGCTGAGTTTTCACCTTGTAGACTCCATCTGTTTACGTCCTACCATTAATAACGTATCAAGCTCAATAACTTATCAAACAACAAGCCGAAGCTTATTGGAAATCCTGCATGTTCCAGTTACCGATATCCGCAGCGATACCTTCACCGCCTTCTTGACCATCAGCGCCAAGAGTAAAGATATCAATTGTGCCGTTATCGCCAGGGCTTAGGTATTGGTACTCATTGCCCCATGGGTCGTTAGGTAGACGCTTGATGTAACCGCCGTCTCGGTAGTTACGAGGCTCTGGACTGCTTGGCTTTGTCACCAACCCGTCAAGGCCTTGATCCGTTGTTGGGTAAACGCTGTTATCCAGTTTGTACATGTCGAGCGCGTTCTCTAGCGCCACGATATCAGTGATGGCTTTTTGTTGGTCAGCCTTCTCTTTGTTGCCCAACAGGTTAGGTACAACAAAACTTGCTAGAACACCAAGGATAACGACAACAACCATGACTTCTAATAGGGTAAAGCCTGATTGTTTTTTCATTTTATTTTTCATTATTTTCTCCAAATTACAGATAGCGAGTTAAGGGAAATGATGTCCTTCTTCTCGATAATCCAAAAACTAACGTCTGATGAGCAGTACGTTAACCACTCATTAAATTGTTCATTTCAAGCATTGGCATCAGTGTCGCCATCACGATAAACAGCACTAAGCCTGCCATCAACGCGATAAGGGCTGGAGTAAAGATACCTAGGGCGATATTAACCGTAGACTCAAAGCTTTGGTCTTGGTTGTCTGCCGCTCTTGTCAGCATCTGCTCCAACTGACCACTCTGCTCACCACTGGCGATCATATGTAGCATCATCGGTGGGAAGAGTTTGGTTTGATCCAACGCTTTACGCAGGCTCGCGCCTTCTCTAACGCTGTCTGATGCCTGTAATACTTGCTGTTTCACATGGTGATTCGACATAACATCAACCGCGACCTTCATCCCTTCAAGGATTGGAATCGCACTCGATGTACAGATAGAAAGTGTTCGTGCAAAGCGAGAGGTGTTGATCCCTTTCGCTATCTTGCCGATCAACGGGATGCTCAATAATTTGCGATCCCAGCTCATGCGAACGCCCGGCTTTTTCAGCGCAGTCTTAACCAACACAATCACACCAATGGTCAACACCAGTAATTGGATGCCCCAATTCTGGATAAATTCACTCGATGCTAATAAAAATTGTGTCGACTGAGGAAGCTCTTGTCCCATTTGGATAATAGGCTCAACGATCTTAGGCACTACCGTTGCCAGTAGGAACGACACAATCGTCACCGCAAACACCACCAGCACGATTGGGTAGATCATCGCTTGCAGCAACTTAGAACGCATCTTCTGACGGTTTTCTGCGTAGTCAGCCAAACGTTTCAATACCGCATCGAGGTGTCCTGACTTCTCACCAGCAGCAACCATGGCTCTGAACAGCTCATCGAAGATATGGGGATAATCAGACAAGCTATCTGCTAACGAATAACCTTCAGTCACCTTAGATCTCACCGCGAGTAGCATGGTGCGAATACGAGGTTTCTCAGACTGTTCGGCAACGGCTTTCAAACACTCTTCCAACGGCATACCAGATTGAACGAGCGTGGATATTTGACGAGTAATAAGCGCAAGATCAGGCGTACTGATGCCGCGTTTAAAGCTGGTCGACGGCTGAGCACCTTTTGCTGTTTTTGCTTTAGCCTCGGTCATCTCAACCGGCATCAAGCCAAGTTCTTTGATTCTTTGGCGAGCCTGACGAGCATTATCTGCTTCAATTGAGCCTTTTTTACTTTTGCCTTTGGCATCCAGTGCTTTGTATTCAAATGCCGCCATACTAGACTTCCTTGGTCACGCGCATCACTTCTTCTAGGGACGTTACCCCTTTCAGAACTTTGCTCAAGCCATCATCTCGAATACTTGGTGTTGTGCCACGAATTGCTTTATCAATCGCCTGCTCACCCGCTTCACTGTGAATCAGCTCTTGTACTGAGTCATCAATCATCAACAGCTCATGAATACCAGTACGACCTCGATAACCCTTATGGCCACACTCTTCACAACCTTTGGCATGGTAAAGCGTCAAGCTTTCTTTCTTCTTCAACCCAAACAGTTTCTTCTGCTCTTTATCGGCTTCATAAGGTTCTTTACATTCTTTACATAAAGTACGAACCAAGCGCTGAGCCAAAACACCCAGCAGTGAAGAAGAGATCAAGAAAGGTTCAATGCCCATATCACGCAGACGTGTAATCGCACCGACTGCAGTATTGGTATGCAGAGTCGACATAACTAAGTGACCTGTCAAAGAGGCCTGGACAGCAATCTCTGCGGTCTCCAAGTCACGGATCTCACCAATCATAACAACATCAGGATCTTGACGAAGAATGGCACGTAAACCACGCGCAAAGGTCATATCAACCTTAGGGTTCACTTGTGTTTGACCAATGCCATCAATATCGAATTCGATCGGGTCTTCAACGGTTAAAATGTTTCGTTCATTGCTGTTGAGTTCTTGCAGACCAGCGTACAAGGTCGTCGATTTACCTGAACCTGTCGGGCCGGTCACCAAGATAATGCCGTGTGGGCGCTGAATCAGCTTACGGAAGTTTTCATGGTTTTCTGCTGTCATACCTAAACTGTGCAAGTCTAGACGAGTGGCGTTTTTGTCCAACAGACGCATTACCACACGCTCACCGTGCGAAGAAGGCATGGTTGAAACACGAACATCAACCGCTCGGCCACCAATACGCAGAGAGATACGGCCATCTTGTGGCACGCGTTTTTCTGCAATATCCAGTTTAGCCATAACCTTGACACGTGAAACCAATAGCGGAGCCAGTTTACGGCTTGGCGCTAAAACATCACGCAGCACACCATCAACACGGAAACGGATACAAAGTGACTTTTCAAAGGTTTCGATGTGTATATCCGAAGCACCCTCTTTGATCGCCTCACCCAGCATCGCATTGATTAACTTGATGATTGGTGCATCATCTTCTGATTCAAGTAAGTCTTCGTCTTGAGGCAGTTCTTCCGCTAGTGAGAAGAAATCATCACTATCAGCACCAATGTCTTCCATGAGCTGACGAGCTTCTGACGAGTCACGCTGATAAGCGTCCGTCAGTTTTTTATCAAATTCGTCTGCGCCGATCGCTTGTGGCGTGAAACCATTCTTCACAACTCGTCTTACTTCAATGATCGCCGCCGATTTCAGTGGCTCAACATAATAAAGTATCGGTGCACGCTCTGGATGTTGATATTCCAACACCATCTTGTAGCGATTCGCAAAGCTAAACGGCAAGCGCTGATAAGTACTTGCCGCCCCTACCAATTGAGCCATTATTCTTGTTCCATTTGATCGATGAAGGCTTGAATTTCAGCCGGGTGATTCATCTCTGCACCAAATTTAGGTAATACCGGAATGTTATCGTCATCCATCAGTTTCAGACCCTGCTCTGATTTATACAGCTGCTCAGCACGGATGAAGTTGTATTTACGCTGAGTGATACCATCGGCTGTCATACCATCACGAATAATGGTTGGTTTGATGAAGACCATTAAGTTCTTTTTCTCAACCTGAGTACTGGTTGATTTGAACAGGTGCCCTAGAACCGGGATATCGCCTAGGAATGGTACTTTAGATTCACTTTCCAGTGCACGCTCGTCAATCAAGCCACCCAGTACCAGCATTTGACCATCTTGAACAATCACTGACGTATTTAGCTGACGCTTAGCAAAACGAACATCAACAGCCCCGTTTGCGCCTAATACGTTCGATACTTCTTGTTCTATTTGTAGCTGAACCGAGTCACCTTCATTGATTTGTGGCACGACTTTCAGCTTGATACCCACCTCTTTACGTTCAACCGTTTGGAATGGGTTGTCGTTGCTTGAGCCTGCTGTAGAACCGGTTAGAACAGGCACCTCTTCACCCACAATGAATGACGCTTCGCCGTTATCCATCACGGTGATACTTGGAGAAGATAGGATATTTGAATTTGAATCGGTCGCTACTGCACTGATCAAGGCGGTCCAGTCACCCATCACTACGCTCATTGCGGCGCCATTAACACCAGAAAGAGCAGAAGCTAGCGTTGAGTAGTCACCTTCTTCCGTCGTGGTTTCATTTCGAACAAAGTTGCCTTGGTCATCATATACCGCAGTGGTAGAAGTTGTGTCTTTCGCTTCTTCTAAACCAACCATCACACCGCCAATCGATGCACCAGTGTTGCTGTACTGAATCATGGCACCCGTTTCTAGGTTACCCCATTGCACACCAAGATTAACACCGTCACCTTCTGCCATCTCGACAATCAGGGCTTCAATCAAGACTTGAGCACGACGAATATCCAACTGTGCGATCACATCCTGCAGCGCGTTCATAATATCCGGCTGAGCGGTAATAACCAGAGAGTTGGTATCGCTGTGAGCGGAGATCATCACTTGGTTGCGTTGCGATGAGCTGCCTTTGCTTGATGTTTGCTTCTCTGATTGCAGGTTGTCCGACACGCCTTTCAGCACATCAACTAAATCTTCTGCTTTTGCGTATTTAAGGTAAATAACTTGGTTATTGCCCTTGGTTGCCATTTCCACATCAAGCTGTTCAATCAGCCTTCTTAAACGACTACGTACCTTAGGGTCGCCTGAGATAAGAATCGCGTTGGTACGCTCATCAGCAACTAATTTAGGTTGTAGGAAGGCAGGTGTATTTTTAGCATCTGTGGTTTTGCTTAACGCATCAACGATACGTACCATTTCTGCCGCAGAAGCATTCTTTAGCTCTACGACTTCAATCTCTTTGTCACCCGCTTGGTCAACACGCTTGATGATTTCCGCTAAGCGGTTTACGACCGCAGCACGGCCAGTAATTAGAATGATATTCGCAGGGTCGTAATGCACAACGTTACCCGCACCTGCATTGTCATTCAGCTGGCGAAGCAAAGGAGAAAGTTCACGTACTGAAACATTACGAACGGTCACGACACGTGTGACAACATTGTCACCTTTGATCATGTCACTGTCGCCAACGACTGGAATTGCCGAGGTTTTCGAATCCTTGGCCTTGATGATCTTAAGAACACCCGAATCCATTTCGACAACCGCGTAGCCATACACTTCCAATACGTTTAGGAAGAAGCTGTAATATTGTTCTTCATTGAGTACGTCGTAGCTGCGTACATCGATTTTTCCGCGCACCGAAGGGTCAACGATGATCGTCTTCTCTAGGTTACGACCAACAATATTAATAAACTCTTGAATATCAGTGCCTTTAAAGCTGGCACTAAAATCACTCGCGATGGCTGCGGGTGTGCAGATTAAGCTTCCTGCCAATAACCATGCACTTTTCTTAAACCAATGCTTCACGTACTTCTCCTACACTTTCGTCCTTCGTTAGACGCAAAGTTTTAAAATTCAATAAACACTTCATGTTGTTGACCATCTCTCTCGACGACGAGGTTTAGCTCTGTCAGCTCTGAGATAGAACGGAATATGTTGCCCATAGCAGCAGGGTCTGTCAGGTCTTGTCCATTTAACTGAGTGGCAATATCTCCGTTTTGGAGCCCAACAGAGTTAAAAAGTTCTGAATCTTTGCCAGGGCTCACACGATAACCAATCACTTTATCGTCGCGTTTCACCTGAGACAGTCGAACATATTGGAAGATTTGTTGCGGATCTTTCATTATCTTCGCTTTAATTTCATCTAGCTTCTCTTCTGCAGAAGCTGGGTTGTTGCCACGCACAGAAGAAGAGGTACGAGGTGGCGCAGGTGCTGATACAGACAAACGCTTGTACTCAACACCTTCAAGCATCAGGGTTTCGTCTCGCCCAGAGTTATCGATGATCACACGATCGACTAATACGGCCTTGAGCTTAGCTCTAGTGCCTTCAATCTCTTCGTTAATTCCGTAGGTCGCTTGTGTGCCGCGATTGGCAATCACAGCCAAGCTCAGTTTTGGATTAGAACTGGCTACTGCACCCACCAAAACGAGATTCAGTCGCGTCTTTGGCGCATCTTGGATAACTTGCTGCTCAACCACAGCAGGCGTGGTTGGGTTATAAGCACCAAACATGTTGCTCTGCTGCAAAGAAGAGATATCAAGAGTCGATTGAGGCGTTGAAGACGAGGAAGCCGTTGCTACCCATGGCACCACGGTTTGCTCAGCAGGTTCAATAAACCATGCAAGCTGTCCTAAAATCCATGCGGAAGCTGCGATTAACACACAACAAAGAACAAGGCTCAGTTTCTGCTGGAGTAAAAATCCATTCTCTAAAAATCGGCTCAGCACCGGAGAGTTATCCATGCGAAGTTTGAGCTCTAAAAAGTTCACGTTCCCTAACCCTTTCTATAACGAATAAAGCTGTAACCTACTAAACTATCAGCTTTTTTGTTCATAAATTCTGTTCCAGCTTATTAAAAGCATAAGATCCTGAACTATATCATAGCAAATCTATAAATCGGCATTACCTGAGCTATTTTGTAATCTTCCTTGAAAAAAAAGCCTGTCGCCTCCACATAAGCTTCTACTAAATGTGATAAGCGTCATTAAATAAAATAAGTTGCATACTGTGAATAACAGTTAAACCGCATTCATTTCTAACTGAAAAGGCACTGTCCTATATGAAAACGACTAATGAAGCTGTCAGACTCGATAAATGGTTGTGGGCAGCACGCTTTTATAAGACTCGTTCAATTGCTCGCAACATGGTCGATGGTGGCAAAGTCCACTATAATGGTCAGCGCAGCAAACCCAGCAAAATCGTAGAACTTGGTGCAGTAATTACTCTGCGCCAAGGTAATGAAGAAAAGACGGTCACCATAGAGAAAATATCCGCACACCGTGGCGGGGCGCCAGTCGCTCAGACACTCTATGAAGAAACCACCGAAAGCTTGGCAAAAAGAGAAGAGTTTGCACAACAGCGCAAGCTTAATGCTCATAGCCCAGCACCAGAACGTCGCCCAGACAAAAAGCAACGTCGTGACATCATCAAGTTCAAGACTCAATAAGCTAGAAGGAATAGCCAAATGGCAGACCCAATGTCTACAAGTAATGTTTTAAATCGCTACCTATTTGAAGACCTATCAGTACGTGGTGAATTGGTACAAATGGACGAAGCGTACCAACAGATTATTTCTAGCAAGGAATACCCAGCGCCAGTACAAAAGCTGTTGGGTGAGCTACTGGTTTCAACGACGCTACTAACGGCGACTCTAAAGTTTGAAGGCTCTATCACGATGCAACTGCAAGGTGATGGCCCAGTATCTCTCGCTGTTATTAATGGCGATAACGATCAGAAGATCCGTGGTGTTGCTCGCTTTGACGGTGACATTGCTGACGACGCAGGCCTGCACGACCTGATGGGTAAAGGCCACCTAGTGATCACTATCGATCCTAAAAAAGGTGAGCGTTACCAAGGCATCGTTGGTCTTGAAGGTGACACGCTTGCTGAAGTACTTGAAGGTTACTTCGCAAACTCTGAACAGCTAAAGACTCGTCTATGGCTGCGCACGGGTGAACATGAAGGGAAAGCACACGCTGCTGGTATGCTTCTGCAGGTTATGCCTGACGGTACTGGTACGCCAGATGACTTCGAACACCTAGAGCAGTTAACTGACACCGTAAAAAATGAAGAGTTGTTCTCTCTAGAAGCGAACGACCTGTTGTACCGTCTATACAACCAAGAGAAGGTTCAGGTATTTACCCCACAACCGGTTGAGTTCTTCTGTGGTTGTTCTCGTCAACGTAGTGGTGCCGCTATCATTACTGTGGCTCAAGAAGAGATCTACGACATCATCAGCACTGAAGGAAGTGTGGCTCTTCACTGCGATTACTGTGGCACAAACTACTCGTTTGACAAGAACGACGTTGACGCACTGTACGCAGAAGCAGCAGATAAAGGCGACAATACGGTTCATTAATTTACAGCGTACCAAAAACACGTAATTTACCCTACAAAGGTCAGCACTCAGCTGGCCTTTTTTGTGATCAAAATAGCGCAAAGCCCGTAACATCTCGTAATAAAATCACCGCTTAATTTTAATCAATTAATAATGTTCTCGCCCCTAGCGCAAAGGTTTGCGTACAGGATAGACTAGTTAGGCCAATATGTGACGAGACGCTTAAAACCCCAAGATTAATATGGATACTTTTTGAGCTGTATCCCTGTTTCCCCAGAGTCTCGTTGCTAGCATGGTGAGCAGATAACAATAAAAAATTAATACAAAATCCCTACAAAATATCCTACAAGGAGCACCTATGACCGTTATGGAACATACTAAGGCTGCACAAATTGATCTAACTAAGCACGGACTGACTGGCGTTACTGAAGTTCTTCGTAATCCTAGCTACGAGCAGTTATTCGTTGAAGAGACACTGCCAGGTTTGGAAGGCTACGAAAAAGGCGTAGTAACGGAACTAGGCTCTGTTGCGGTTGACACTGGTATCTTTACTGGCCGCTCACCAAAAGATAAGTACATTGTTAAAGATGACACTACGCGCGATACCATGTGGTGGTCAGATCAAGGCAAAAATGACAACAAACCGATTACAACTGAAGTATGGAGTGAGCTGAAAGAGCTTGTGACAACTCAGCTATCTGGCAAGCGCCTGTTTGTCATCGACGGTTATTGTGGTGCTAACCCAGATACGCGTTTAAGTGTGCGTATTATCACTGAAGTAGCGTGGCAAGCGCACTTCGTTAAGAACATGTTCATTCGTCCAACTGATGAAGAGCTAGCAACGTTCGAACCTGATTTCGTGGTAATGAACGGTGCTAAAACAACTAACCCTAACTGGGAAAAGCAGGGTCTAAACTCTGAAAACTTCGTTGCTTTCAACCTAACAGAGCGCGTTCAAATCATCGGTGGTACTTGGTACGGCGGTGAGATGAAGAAAGGCATGTTCGCAATGATGAACTACCTACTTCCTCTGCAAGGCATTGCTTCAATGCACTGTAGTGCTAACGTCGGTGAAGAAGGCGATGTAGCGATATTCTTCGGTCTATCAGGCACAGGTAAAACAACCCTATCAACGGATCCTAAACGTGAGCTAATCGGTGATGATGAGCACGGTTGGGATGACGATGGTATCTTCAACTTTGAAGGCGGTTGTTACGCGAAAACCATTCGTCTATCTAAAGAAGCAGAACCAGAAATCTACAATGCAATCCGTCGTGATGCACTGTTAGAAAACGTAACGGTTCGTGGTGATGGCTCTATCGATTTTGATGACGGTTCAAAAACAGAGAACACTCGTGTTTCTTACCCGATTCACCACATCGACAACATCGTTAAGCCTGTATCAAAAGCCGGTCATGCACAAAAGGTTATCTTCCTAACGGCTGATGCATTCGGTGTACTACCACCCGTTTCTAAACTGACTCCAGAGCAAACGAAGTACCACTTCCTATCTGGCTTCACTGCGAAACTAGCGGGCACTGAGCGTGGTATTACTGAACCAACACCAACGTTCTCTGCAGCATTTGGTGCGGCATTCTTAACTCTTCACCCAACTCAGTACGCTGAAGTACTTGTGAAGCGTATGGAAGCAGCTGGCGCTGAAGCTTATTTAGTGAACACAGGTTGGAATGGCACAGGCAAACGTATCTCAATCCAAGATACTCGTGGCATCATCGACGCTATCCTAGATGGCTCAATCGACCAAGCTGAGACTAAGGTTATCCCTATGTTTAACCTAGAAGTACCGCTAGCGTTGCACGATGTTGACCCAGCGATTCTTGACCCACGCGACACGTACACTGACCCACTACAATGGGAAAGCAAAGCGAAAGATCTAGCAGAACGCTTCATCAACAACTTTGATAAGTACACAGACAACGCTGAAGGTAAGTCACTGGTTGCCGCTGGTCCTCAACTGGACTAATCCAACCATCTGCTCGGGCTTAGCCAAAAGCGAACGCCCAATTTAAAATGATATTTTTGTAGCAAGCCCCTCTTTTGAGGGGCTTTTTTGTTGATGCTTGACCCTTTTTGTTCCACTCTGTTTTGAGACGATTGAAATTTAAGGCTTTCAGGGAATGAAAAAGGTATTCATGGTGTTCGGCATTGTGTTGGCTATTGCCGTTGCAACTATCGCAGCGTTGCTATTAAGCCTGCAGACCCAATACCGTGCGGATGTTGCTAACTTTTTTATCAAACATGCGATTGAACAACCTGTGCTCATTGAAGATGTTGAGTATCAGGCGCCTTATCACATCACCTTAATGGGCATTACCCAAAGCCAATCTGAAAAACAACCACCTCTGTATATCGACAAGATCGATATCTGGTTCAGCCCAGACTCTGTTCTTGAAGCTAAGCTAGTGTTGGACTCTGTATTGATCAGTGGCCTGCAGTTAGAAGCCGACGATCTGGACACTCTCACATCAGTGCTTACCCAACCAAACCTCAAGCTACGTCAGCTGGCGATCAATAATCTAGATTTTTCGACCGCGGACTTTAATGCACGAGGCATCGACCTCCAGATTTCAGATCCAACATGGGACGACAGCAACTCACTACTACCCTATGGCAAAACCCAACTCTCAGCCTCGCAGCTGTATTGGCAAGGCGAAGCGTTTGATAACCTGTTGATTGACCTAGACCTTAAACCGAGTGACAGCACCCTATATGGCGCTTCATTTGACTGGCGTGGCGCCAAAATTTCCGGACAAGCAGAGCAATATAAACATGATTGGTCATTAGTGAATATTACCATCGACGGCCTGCGACTCAACGAGATACAGACCCAAAGCCTCTTGAGCAAAAAATGGGATGGAGCAGGTATTCAGATAAACCACATCAACAGTTTAGATATCTTGCGCAGCGATGTTGAATGGAAAAGTGGCCACTTAGCTGGCTTCGATGCTTCATTAGAAAATGTTCAGTTACCGTTTCAGCTGTGGCAGCAACAACAAGCCACCTTTTCCCTACAAGCAGAAGGCGTCACCATCGATGATGACTTGTTTGTCGACCCGAGTATTCAGTTAAACCTTCAACCGGAACAGATCCTGATTGAGGATTTCTATACGCAATGGCGACAAGGCAGTATCCAAATGAACGGGACGGTAACACCAAGCTCAGTTGAACTCGCACAACTTGATGTTCAGGGCATAAAATGGATTACTGAAAGCCAAGGTGAAAACCTACCGGCCACTCGTTTAATCCCTTGGCTTACACAGCTACAGCAAGCCTCTATTCATCGACTAAACATAGAGCGTAGCCAACTCATCCAACTCGCAAAAAAACCTTACTGGCAGGTCTCAGGGCTTCATGTCGAGGGGCATCAGGTTCAACTGCTGCAAGATAGAAAGCTAGGCTTGTGGCAAGGCAAGTTAATGGCCAGCGCCAATGATGCCAGCTACCAAAATATTCTCAGCGCTCAGCCTGTAGTTGAAATGAATAGCGAGCAAGGAAAATGGACGCTGACACGCCTATTTGCACCATTAAAGAATGGCTATATTGAAGCGAATGCTACTCTCGACTTTAACCAAATCAGCAAGCCGTGGAGTATAGATATCTCTGCCGATGGCTTGCCTATCTCGCCAATATTGCAACAACTGGAATTACCGCTTGATGCAACCGGTTATGGTGAATTCGAACTTCAAGCCGCAGGTTTATACGGCGACTCGCTGATGCTCGGCTACTCAACGACTGGCCAACTCACAGGCAGCGTTCGCCAAGGCGTGATGACCTTCAACGACAAACTTTCTGAAACATCGACTGATAACGTGTTTGAGATCCCAGAGCTCAATGCCAGTTTTGACCGCGGACGTTTCACACTCGAACCAATGCACATTATTGGTGCATCGGCTACAGAAGAAGGTTCGCAAAGGGTTCAAACGTTAAATGGTGAAGTTTCTGGAGAACTCGACTTGCTCAAAACCGAGCAACACACTCTCTCTATTTCCCTTTCCGACCCATGCCACCAAATCTCAGGAAAGCTTGACCAAATTGAATATTCTGAGATTAATGACTGCCAACAAAAAAGCGCCACTCCACAGGAGTAGCGCTTTTAATCAATATCTTACCAAATCAACCGAGTGCTAGATGTGGGCTATTCGCTCACATTAGAATCTGTCGAGAGTATCTTTTTATAATCAGGGATCAGCATATAGGTTCCTGTAAACTCAACCGCTTCCACATCGCCACTGTTAATGGTCACATGAATGATGATACGAGCCTTTCTGCCAGACGCGAGGCGATCTAAATCTCCACTGATCCCATCCAATGACGTGGATGCAACTGGATTTTGCTCAACCGGATGACGGTAACGAATATTGCTATCTGCCAACACGATATCACCCGTCAGGCCACGCTCTTTCATCAATAACCAAGTCATACCCCAACCGGTTAAGGTCGCTAAAGTAAAGGCAGAGCCTGCAAACATGGTGTTGTGAGGGTTCAGATTAGGATTCAGCTGAGCGCTACACTCAAATTGGTAACCTGTGTATTGGTTTATCTTGATGCCCATCTTGTCACTGATCGGGATCTGGTGTTCCCAGCGTTGCTGAAGTTCGTTACACCATTCAGGCTTACGCAATACATCAGCCATTGGGTCAAGTTGCTTAACCATCTGTTGGTGACGCACAGGGCCGCGTTGGTCGTTAATCTCACCACGACGCTCAAAGTCATTCTTCTCGTAGAATGAGATCGCATCTTCACGTGCATTACACACCAAGCGCTTTGCGCCCTCTTGACGAGCCAATGACTCAAGCGCGACTAGAATCAACGAACCCATACCTTTACTACGGCGAGAGTTCTTTACCGCCATGTAACGGATCTGACCTTCTAGATCAGGAGTGATATACAGACGACCAATCGCCATCGGATGACCTCGACCATCAACAATCATGCGATGGTGACTCATTGGATCATATTCATCGCGCTCTGAACCTACCGGCATTCGCCAAGGTTCACGGAGCATCTGCCAACGAAAATGGTAATACTTATTTAACTGATTTTCGGTGGTTGGGGTTATGAGTTTAAACATGCTTATTCCTTTAAGCCTAAACCTGCAGCCAGAATGTCACTGGGCCATCATTAACCAAAGACACTTTCATGTCGGCTGCGAATCGACCACGTTCCGTTGGCAACACTGATTCACATTGGTCTGAGAAATAGTTGTAAAGACGCTCAGCATCTTCAGGGTGAGCACCACGAGAAAAGCCCGCTCGCGTGCCTTTCTTGGTATCGGCTGGCAGAGTGAATTGAGACACCACTAATACCTTACCTTCTACCTGCTTCACGTTGAGGTTCATTTTATCGTCCTCATCTCCAAAGACACGATAAGTGGTCACTCGTTCCATCAAACGTTTGGCTTTGGCTTCGTCATCACCTTTTTCTACACCTAACAGAACCAATAAGCCTTGCTCAATCTCACCCACTACTTCGCCATCAACACGGACGGCAGCTTCACTTACTCTCTGGATCAGTGCTATCACTGTTGTTTCCTTGCTCTGTAATTTTGTCGTTATCCGTTGAGTGTACCATTTCTTGCGGGTCACTCCACTGTTCGTGCTCACCAAGAGCAGCGGTCACCTCGGCACCCACCAGCACGATCAACCAACACAAATACACCCAGACAAAAAGAATCGGAATCGCCGCTAATGCGCCATAAATCAACTGATAAGAAGGGAATTGCGTAATGTAGGCTGCAAAACCTTTCTTACTGAGTTCGAACAGCAGAGCCGCAACCAGGGAACCCGCAGCTGCATGAGAAAAGTGTATCTTTTTGTTGGGAACCAGCAGGTACAAACCGAAGAACGCAAAGAAAGAGAGAATCAAAGGAAGTTTGCGAATCACGGTATTAAAGGCGCCAGAGACAACTTCGTTTTGTAGCAAGCTTAAGGATGTCACATAAGAGGTAGCAGCAATACTCGCACCGACCAAAATAGGTCCAAGCGTTAACACCATCCAGTACATAGAGAAAGACAACACTGCACGACGCTTCTCATTAACACGCCAGATGTAGTTTAGGTTCTTATCGATATTGGAGATCAACATCAGCGCTGCAATGAATAAAAACACACTACCGACCGCCGTCATCTTACCGGTATTGGCAACGAACTCTAACAAAGCGCCGTGCACCGCATCCCCTGACGCTGGAACAAAGTTGGTAATGACGAAGTTTTGAATCACGATACCGACATCAGCAAAGATGGAGAATGACGACAAGATAGAGAGCAGAACCGTCAACATCGGTACGATCGAGAGCAAGGTAATGTACGCCAAATAGCCCGCATTCACGTTGACTCTATCGTGCGTCATTCGCGCCAAAAGATAGCGAGAAAACTGAATACTGAGTGTAGCGACCTTTTTTATCTTCAACTTGTAACTCCCTTGTAACTCGTTCATAGTCCTAATTAATATTCCGTTGTATTAATCACAGTAAGTAAATGTTCAAAAATAGCGTAGGAAAAAGGCTTGAGAACAAGGCAGAGTTTTTTGATAAGTAGTTATTCTACAATCAAAAATTCTAACGCCGTTATCGAGCATTTTAACAAGCTAGGTTGAGCGGTTATTTACTACGATTGATATTATTTAACTATAGGAAACTAGGATGCCTTATTTAATAGTTATAGTCCTCTCTATTTTTACTCTTACTGGATGCCAGTCAGCTTATTACTCCGCTATGGAGCAAGTGGGCTACCACAAACGCGACATTATGGTCGACAGAGTAGAAGACGCGAAGGAGTCGCAGCAGGATGCTCAGGAAGAGTTTACCAGCGCACTTGAAGCCTTGAGTAGCCTGACTAACTTCAGTGGTGGCGACCTTGAAGACATGTACAACAAGATTAATGATAAATACCAAGACAGTGAGAAAGCCGCACAAAATGTCAGTGACCGCATTGCTGCGATTGAAGATGTGTCCGATGCGCTATTTGAAGAGTGGCAGGGTGAGTTAGATCTCTACACCAGTGATTCACTGCGTCGATCAAGTGAGAAAAAGCTGCGTGAAACCAAATCGTCTTACCAAACCATGCTGTCAGCGATGAAAAGAGCTGAGAAGAAAATGGACCCGGTACTCAACACTCTTCGCGACAACACGCTTTATCTCAAGCACAACCTCAATGCGAGTGCCGTTGGTTCATTGCAGGGAGAGTTTATGAGCTTAGAAAAAGACATCGCCTACGCGATAGAACAGATGAATGCGGCGATAGCAGAATCGGATAAGTTCTTAGCTCAACTGAACCAGAAGTAGCGCTTCAGAGATACAACACCATGCAGCCTATCATTATTACTGGCGGTCCCGGAGCCGGAAAAACAACGCTGATTAACGCCTTGGGTGACATGGGTTACCCAACCTTCGCTGAATCCTCTCGCCAGTTGATAGAACAGCAGAGCCAACTTGAGAACGGTATCTTACCTTGGTTAGATCTTCCGGGCTTTGCTCGCCTGTGTCTCACTATCATGAATGAGCAAAAGGAACAGGCAAATCAGCATCCGGTTGCGTTTCTTGACCGTGCGATTCCAGATATCTGTGGTTACTTAGCTCAGGCGAACCTTGAGGTTGATGATAACTACCGAGAAGCGAGTCAAGGCTATCACTCTCAAGTCCTATTCTGCCGCCCTGAAGCTTCTATCTATGTTCAAGATGAAGTGCGCCCTTATCCGTTTGAAGAAGCACTAGAGATTCACCACGCGTTAGTCAGAGTCTACCAAGAGCTTAGCTATGAGGTTGTTGAAGTGCCGTTTTTGCCAGTCGATGAACGGGCTCTATTTGTTAAAAGCCTCCTCGGTATCAAAAGCTAGATCCCCAACTCGGTCGTTCCTCCCTCTTGAGGATGACGAATACTTGAACGCTCTTCGTATCTCGTTTACTCGAATCTAAGCAAACTTCCGTCATTCCCTACAGTAAAGAACGAGCATGATAGGGAATCTCTTGGATGCCTTAAAAGAAAGATTCTGGAACAACGATTCGATGCATTGATATGGAACACGCTCTTCGAATCACGCATCTCGTTTACCCGTATCTACTCCAACACCACATAAAACAAAAGCCCCGAGCAGCTAGACTACTCGGGGCTTTCTTATCTACTTAGCTAGAAGCTAGTCAGCTGGCAATTAAGCCTTAGCTGGACGTGCTGCACGCTTACGTTCGTTTTCAGTAAGAAGTTTCTTACGGATACGTACGTTAAGTGGCGTTACTTCTACTAGTTCATCTTCATCGATAAACTCAAGAGCTTGCTCTAGAGTGTGCTTGATCGGTGGAGAAAGAACTTGTGCTTCATCAGTACCAGATGCACGAACGTTCGTTAGTTGCTTACCTTTTAGACAGTTTACTGTCAGGTCGTTTGAACGGTTGTGAATACCGATTACTTGACCTTCATAAACTTCATCAGCGTGCTCTGTGAATAGACGACCACGAGCCTGAAGGAAGAATAGAGCGTAAGTAAGAGCTTTACCCGTTGCGTTCGAGATTAGAACACCGTTGTTACGCTGACCAATGATACCGCCTTTGTAAGGACCGTAATGATCGAACGAGTGGTAAATAAGACCAGAACCAGACGTCATTGTAAGGAATTCAGTTTGGAAACCGATAAGACCACGAGAAGGCATCATGAAGTCCATGCGAACACGGCCTTTACCATCTGGTGCCATATCTGTTAGCTCACCCTTACGTAAACCGATGCTTTCCATGATCGCACCTTGGTGCTCTTCAACTACATCGATAGTAACCGTTTCGAACGGTTCCATCTTCTGACCATCTTCTTCTTTGATGATTACTTCTGGACGAGATACTGCTAGCTCGAAACCTTCACGACGCATGTTTTCGATCAGGATAGAAAGGTGAAGCTCACCACGGCCTGATACGCGGAAACGGTCTGGACTTTCAGTTTCTTCAACACGTAGTGCAACGTTATGAACCAATTCTTTTTCAAGACGCTCAAGGATGTTACGTGAAGTTACAAACTTACCTTCTTTACCCGCGAACGGAGAAGTGTTTACTTGGAAAGTCATTGTTACTGTTGGTTCATCAACAGACAGTGGTTCCATTGCTTCAACATTGTTTACGTCACAGATAGTGTCTGAAATTTTCAGCTCACCAAGACCAGTGATTGCAATGATGTCGCCAGCGTTAGCTTGTTCTACTTCGTGACGCTCAAGACCTAGGTAACCAAGTACAGTACCTACTTTACCGTTACGTTTCTTGCCTTCAGCATTCACGATAGTTACTTGTTGGTTTGGCTTAACCGAACCACGAGTAACACGAGCAACACCGATAACACCTACGTAAGAGCTGTAATCAAGTTGCGAAATTTGCATTTGTAGTGGACCGTCAAGGTCAACTGCAGGCGCTTCTACTGTATCAACAACAGCTTGGAACAGTGGTTCCATGTCTGTGCCAACTGCGCCTTCTTCCATTGTTGCCCAACCGTTTAGAGCTGAAGCGTAAACAACAGTAAAGTCTAGTTGCTCATCAGTAGCACCTAGGTTGTCGAAAAGGTCGAATACTTGATCCATAACCCAATCAGGACGAGCACCAGGACGGTCAATCTTGTTGATAACAACGATTGGCTTAAGGCCGTGTGCGAATGCTTTTTGCGTTACGAAACGAGTTTGAGGCATTGGGCCGTCAACTGCATCTACGATCAGAAGAACTGAATCAACCATAGACATGATACGCTCAACTTCACCGCCGAAGTCCGCGTGTCCCGGAGTATCTACGATGTTGATGCGGTAATCATTCCAGTTGATTGCTGTGTTCTTAGCAAGGATTGTAATGCCACGCTCTTTTTCGATGTCATTCGAATCCATGACACGCTCTTCAGCTTCACCACGAGACTCAAGAGTGCCTGACTGTTGTAGCAGTTTATCAACCAAAGTCGTTTTACCGTGGTCAACGTGCGCGATGATCGCGATATTTCTTAACTTATCAATCTGTGGAGTAGACATGGATTCTCGATTCACTCATAAAAGGTAGCCGTCAATTATCTCAATTGTTTGGATAATAACCGCTAGCTTGATTTAAAAAACGGTCAATAATATACCAGATTTTAGAAAAAAACCCAGAAATATGTGATCTGAACCAAGGCTTTTTTCTCTATTAGCGATTCATATTCGCTTAACATCGATTCAATACAGTATAGAACAGCTAAATTCGTACGATTTTTAAAATCATTGCGCGCTAACTTCGAGCCAAATCTACCCCGAAAAAGAAAAGTGGATTGACAACGTACTCAATTCGTTGCTGAATGGTATTCGTTTGTGATTCATCATATTGGTGCACATCAAGCGCATTGCACCAACACAGTGCAGGCAGAGATCATTTTGGTGCAAAACTCAAAGATAAACGCAAACAAAAACGACTAAGCAATTGAAATTAATGGAATAATTTTTTTGGCACGCTTTTGGCTATAGATAAATCAGCATCGATTAATGCACATACAGACATTAATCAATGCTGGTTTCAACCGAATCGAGCTAATACCGAATTAATAACACTGGAGGTTATCCAAGATGTCAGTAGAAAATGTACTATCCCTGATCCAAGAGAACGAAGTTAAATTTATCGACTTACGTTTTACTGATACAAAAGGTAAAGAGCAGCATATCTCTATTCCTTCTCACCAAGTTGACGCTGACTTCTTTGAAGAAGGTAAAATGTTCGACGGCTCTTCAGTAGCAGGTTGGAAAGGCATTAACGAATCTGACATGGTAATGATGCCTGACGCATCATCTGCAGTTCTTGACCCATTCACAGAAGACGCAACGCTAAACATCCGTTGTGACATTCTTGAGCCTGCAACAATGCAAGGCTACGACCGTGACCCTCGCTCAATCGCTAAACGTTCTGAAGAATACCTACGCTCTACTGGTATCGCAGATACAGTTCTAGTCGGTCCTGAGCCAGAATTCTTCCTATTTGATGATGTTAAATTCTCAAATGACATGTCTGGTTCTTTCTTCAAGATTGATGACGTAGAAGCAGCTTGGAACACAGGTTCTGACATCGAAGGCGGTAACAAAGGTCACCGTCCTGGCGTTAAAGGCGGTTACTTCCCAGTAGCTCCTGTAGATTCTTCTCAAGACATCCGTTCTGCAATGTGTCTAGTAATGGAAGAGATGGGTCTAGTTGTTGAAGCTCACCACCACGAAGTAGCAACTGCGGGTCAAAACGAAATCGCAACTCGCTTCAACACGCTAACAACAAAAGCGGATGAGACTCAAATCTACAAGTACGTTGTACACAACGTTGCTCACGCATTTGGTAAAACAGCGACATTCATGCCTAAACCACTAGTTGGTGATAACGGTTCTGGTATGCACGTTCACCAATCTCTAGCAAAAGACGGCGTTAACCTGTTTGCTGGTGATAAGTACGGCGGCCTATCTGAAATGGCGCTTTACTACATCGGTGGTGTAATCAAACACGCTCGTGCAATCAACGCATTTGCTAACCCATCAACAAACTCGTACAAGCGTCTTGTACCTGGCTTTGAAGCTCCGGTAATGCTTGCTTACTCAGCACGTAACCGTTCTGCTTCTATCCGTATCCCAGTAGTACCAAGCCCGAAAGCACGTCGTATCGAGCTACGTTTTGGTGACCCAGCAGCTAACCCATACCTATGCTACTCAGCAATGCTGATGGCTGGCCTTGACGGTATCAAGAACAAGATCCACCCAGGCGAAGCTATGGATAAAGATCTATACGACCTTCCTGCAGAAGAAGCGGCTGAAATCCCAACAGTTGCAGAATCTCTAGAAGTAGCGCTTAAAGCTCTAGACGCCGATCGTGAGTTCCTAACAGCTGGCGGCGTATTCTCTGACGACTTCATTGATTCTTACATCACACTGAAATCTGACGATGTACAACGCGTGAACATGGCAACACACCCACTTGAGTTTGAACTGTACTACTCAGTTTAATTTTTAGTCGGTCTTCTTACTGCAATAAGTAAGAAACTCTAGAAAAATATTAGGCTCGCCTCGCAGGTGGGCCTTTTTTCTATTCTCCCTACCTCTCCTTCCTCGTACCATATTCGATACCAATCGTAGTAAATAACTGCTCACCCTAGCTTGTTAAAACACTCGATAACGTCGTTAGAATTTTTGATTGTAGAATAACTACTTATCGAAACTATTTTTTGCCGAGCAGGGCTGCCTCGTTCTCAAGCCTTTTTCCTGCGCTATTTGTGAACATTAACTTACTGTGATTGGTATTAAACAAAAGCCCTCAGAGGCTGTTGCTATAAATACAGTAAAATCAATAACAAAACCAACGCCAAACGTGAAAACACCTAACGGTGGAAAGAGGCTAACGATATGAAAAACATACTGTTCCTAATCGGGTTAACAGTCGCATTCTCGTGCTCTGCTCAAACGGTATATACCTGGGTAGACGAAGATGGCGTACTCCACTTTAGTGATACCCCAACCGATCAAGGTGCTAAATCTCTTCGCCTGCCTGATGTACAAGCGTCAGCGCCAGCCCCTAAATTTGAGGCCTCAACGCCTGTTGACGCTGCAGCATCAACTACAACTAAAACGCCAGCTAAAGCTAAAGCAAAAACCACGGAACGCGAGGCACCAGCTCAGCTAACACTTACCATGCTGACTCCCATTCATGATCAAACCATCCGCAACAACCGTGGATTAATCCCCATTCAAATCGAGCTCAACCGCAAGCTAGGCATTGGTGAGCAGTTGCAATTAATGCTCGATGGCCGCCGTTATGGTGCTCCACAAACCCAGCCAACTTGGGAATTGAAAGGCATCGATCGAGGTACTCACACCATTGCAATTCAAGCACATAGAAGCGGCAAGCTTATTGCATCTACTAGTCCAGTCACCGTGTATTTACATCGAGCGACGCTCAAGTAGGCCAATGTGTTAAAATAGACTGAATTACCTCTACTTTTCACCTAATCGAAGCAGCTTTCAGCGACTCTGATGAATTATCTTTAGCTTCTGGTTGATATGCGCCATACTTGAACTTAGCTACGCACCAATTTGGTGCAGTGAGAAAAACACCAGTTCAAGGACGAAATAGTGAATCGATCAGCCCAAAGCGACAGCATAGATACACATCATCTTTCCAACGCCATTCTCGACAATATGGTGACCGCGACCTTGATGCTCGATGAGCAATTGTTCGTGCGATACGCCAACCCTGCGGCTGAACAACTCTTCTCTCAAAGCGCGAGACGCATCGTCGATCACCCACTAAGCCAGTTAATTCAACATGCTTCCCTCGACTTAGCACTTCTAACTCAGCCTCTACAAAGTGGCCAAAGCATCACAGACAGCGACGTTACCTTTGTTGTCGACAACCGCCCACTAATGTTAGAAGTCACCGTAAGCCCTATCTCATGGCAGCGTGAAACCTTGTTACTAGTGGAGATGCGCAAGATAGACCAGCAAAGACGACTTAGCCAAGAGCTTAACCAACACGCACAACAACAAGCGGCGAAGCTACTGGTACGCGGGTTGGCCCATGAAATCAAAAATCCATTAGGTGGTTTAAGAGGAGCGGCGCAACTGCTTGGAAAAATGTTGCCCGATCAGTCCCTCAATGAATACACACAGATCATTATTGAACAAGCCGATCGCTTGAGAGCCTTGGTCGACCGCCTTCTTGGTCCACAAAAACCAGGCAAAAAAACCGAAGAGAACCTTCATCAAATTTTAGAAAAAGTTCGACAGTTAGTAGAGCTTGAAGCGGGCTCAACACTCGCCATAGAAAGAGATTACGACCCTAGCCTGCCGGCGATAATGATGGATTCAGCTCAAGTTGAACAAGCCATGCTAAACATCGTGAGTAACGCTGCACAGATTTTGAAGGCGCAAGAGTCCGGTAAAATCACCATCCGCACCAGAACGGTGCATCAAGCCAATATTCATGGCAAGCGACACAAGCTCGCGGCTCGCATTGAGATCAGCGATAACGGTCCGGGCATCCCGGATGAGTTAAAAGATACCCTCTTTTACCCAATGGTGAGTGGGCGCGAGGGTGGCACTGGCTTAGGGCTATCGATATCTCAAAACCTGATCGATCAGCACAACGGAAAAATAGACGTTGAAAGCTGGCCAGGTAATACCACATTCACGATTTATTTGCCGATATAAGCAAACCGTTGATTCCCACAGGAAACAACGTCTCATCGGCAACAACGAATACCGAACAATAAAAACAACAATGATTATCACAATAGATTTGGCTGCAAAGGAATTGAATTATGAGTAAGGGATACGTTTGGGTCGTCGATGACGACAGTTCTATACGCTGGGTCGTAGAAAAGACGCTGTCATCTGCGGATATTAAGTGCGAAACATTTGCTGACGCAGAGAGCGTGCTGCTGGCGCTTGAACGCGAAACGCCAGACGTATTGGTGTCGGACATTCGCATGCCTGGCATTGACGGAATTGAGCTGTTGCATCAGGTTCATCAACGCTCTCCCGACCTACCCGTGATCATTATGACCGCGCACTCAGACCTTGACGCAGCGGTGAATGCTTATCAGAAAGGGGCTTTTGAGTATCTGCCTAAGCCGTTTGATATTGATGAAACACTGACCCTAGTAGAACGAGCCATCGCACACAGCCAAGAACAGAAGCGTGAACAAGCCAGCGAAGTTGCCGAAGAGACCAACGCACCCGAAATTATCGGTGAAGCACCCGCGATGCAGGAAGTTTTCCGCGCTATTGGTCGTCTATCTCGTTCATCTATTTCTGTTCTGATTAATGGAGAGTCCGGTACGGGTAAAGAGTTAGTCGCGCACGCTTTGCACCGCCACAGCCCGAGAGCAAAGAAGCCATTCATTGCCCTCAACATGGCAGCAATCCCTAAAGACTTGATCGAATCCGAACTGTTTGGCCACGAGAAAGGCGCCTTTACCGGAGCCAACAGTGTTCGCCAAGGGCGCTTTGAACAAGCCAACGGCGGCACGCTGTTTTTGGATGAGATTGGTGATATGCCACTTGATATTCAAACCCGCTTGCTACGTGTCTTGTCGGACGGCCAATTTTACCGAGTGGGCGGTCACTCTGCAGTTAAGGTTGATGTACGTATCGTCGCGGCAACCCACCAAGATTTAGAAAGACTGGTGCATGAAGGGGGTTTCCGTGAAGACCTTTTCCATCGACTGAATGTGATTCGAATCCATATTCCTGCGCTGCGTGAACGTAAGCAAGATATTGAGAAACTGACTCATCACTTCTTAGCCTCTGCCGCCGAAGAGCTCGGTGTCGAAGTAAAAACACTCCACCCAGAGACGATCCTAAAACTCAATCAACTGAATTGGCCAGGTAACGTACGTCAGCTGGAAAATATTTGTCGTTGGCTCACTGTAATGGCCAGCGGTAGTGAAATATTACCTTCGGATCTTCCTCCTGAATTATTGGAAGAGAAAGTGGTGACCACTTCAGGCACCGGAGATAACTGGCAGCAGCTGCTGGCTAATTGGGCAAAGTGTGCGCTTGATTCAGGAGAAAAGGAGCTGCTAACTTATGCTCTGCCAGAGTTTGAACGTATACTGCTAGAGGCTGCACTCAACCATACCAATGGTCATAAACAGGATGCAGCCAAGGTTTTAGGCTGGGGAAGAAACACCCTAACCCGTAAACTCAAAGAACTGTACTGACCTGATATGACTTTCGATGCAGCTACTTTTTAACCAAAAAAAGGGTCGCTTGGTTTGAATAGTGTCGGTACAATTAAGGTATGCCATTCACTAAAGTTGTAGCTAGAGATGTCTTTGAAAGCACAAATTACATTAAGAACCGCAGTGGTTCTGCCATTCGTGATGATTTTTCTGTTCACTATGGGCGTAATGATTTTCACTCAAAAACAAAGCTACAAAGAGATGGTGAGTGATATTAGTGCACGTCAACTAGCATCACTCACTGACAATGTTCATAAAAGCCTAGCCGATTTTTTAGAAAAGCCGTTTCACGCCAACCTCTCTCTCAGCCATAACATTGGCTACCACCACCTCTACCAAGCTGGAAACCTCAGCAAAGTTCAAGATTACATTCTTTATAAGTTTTCCGATCACTTCACCGTAGTACCGCAACTTGATGTGATTGGTTTTGGTTCTGAAGACGGGAATTATGTGGGGTTTCGTAAAGAAGCAAACGATGGTTATACCTTGATGGTGCAGGATGACCGCACCCAAGATCAGCTGGTTATCTACCGTGGCAGCAAGATAAGTGAAGACATTCGCTCCGTCATCTCAGAGTATGACCCGCGAGTGCGCCCTTGGTATACGCCAGTTGTTAATCAGAAAAAAGCCGTGTGGTCGCCCATTTACGCCAATGCCGATGAACGCCAAGAGATCACCCTGTCAGCACTTGCGCCTATTTATGATAACGACGAATTTAAAGCGGTCATTGTCAGCGATATTAAGATCAATACCTTCAACGCATTCTTGAGAGATTTGAAAAATAATACCGATGCCTCTGTCTACATCATCGATCAGCAACAACGTTTAGTTGCTCACTCAGAAGGCGGCAGCGTCGTGTCTTGGGGAACAGGTAAAACCCACAAGGGCCAACGTCTCCTCGCAACAGAAAGTTCTAATCCAGTCATACAAAAGAGTGCCAGTTACGTTGACCAGTTTCACTTGGTTAAAAACATGGCCGTTCAACGTTTCAGTTTTAATCTCGATGACCAACGATACTTCAACCAGCTCACACCTTTTGAAGATGGGCATGGCATCACTTGGTTTATTGGCATGTCGATCCCTGAGTCTAACCTGCTCGGTGAACTACCAGAAAATCAAAGAAACAGCTGGCTACTTGGGCTCGCGCTCAGCTGTATTGGCATCATCGCAGGGCTGATTGCCTTTAATCGCGTAATTCGACCGATAACCTCAACCGCCGACGCTGCAAAACGCCTAGCCAATGGCAATTGGAATAACAGCATGCCGAAACCGGGTAATATCTACGAAACCAGCATGCTAGTAGCAGCCTTCAATGAGATGGCCAACAACTTAAAGGCCTCTTTCCAGCAATTACAATCTCAGCTTACCTATGACTCACTAACCAAATTGTATAGCCGAGAAGGCTTTATTGATGCTGCAAAGAAAAACACCGAAACAGTGGAAGGAACGCTTTACTTAGTTGGTATCGATCGCTTCCGCGATATCAATGACAGTCTAGGCCATTACAATGGTGACCAACTGCTGATCATCGCAGCCGCTCGACTGCGCGGCATTCTGCCAACGGAGTACTTGTTGGCTCGTACTGGTGGCGATGAGTTCGCGATCTACGCACCCAATGTAACTCAAGACGACGACGTTCAGCTGCTTGCTAACCGACTACTCCAAACCTTTGCTTCGCCATTTTCCATGGAATCAGAAAACGTGGTGGTTAAGGTATCGATTGGTGTCGTTCACGTATCAAATGACCAAGACGTTACCTTATGGCTTCGCAACAGCAGCATTGCACTGAGCAATGCCAAGCAAGATAAAGCGCGTGTCAGCATCTACAGTCCAGAAATGGGTAAGGCCTCTAGACACCGAACCAAGATGCTAGCCCGCCTCAACAAAGCGATCGAACTGCAACAATTCGAACCCTTTTACCAACCTATTATCGACCTAGAGTCAGGCTCAACAATCGGCGCTGAAGCCCTAGCCCGCTGGATCACTGATGAAGGCATTATCTCACCGTTGGAATTCATTCCACTCGCGGAAGAAACAGGGCTCATCTACGATATTGGTCAGCAAATTCTGCATAAGTCTTGTCGAGATACCGCCATCGCGATCGAATCAGGGAAATGGAGCGAAGACTTCTCTATTCACGTTAACTTGTCTGTCGACCAACTGAGTGAAAGCGGATTCATTGACTTGGTTAAAAACACGCTGCGTGATACCAAGTTACCCGCCCAAAACCTGACATTGGAGATCACGGAGTCACGCATCGTCGACAATGACCCAACCATCATCGATAACATGCTGACACTCAAATCGCTGGGAATTTCGATTGCGATTGATGACTTTGGGACCGGTTATTCATCGCTTGCCTACCTACAGAAGCTGCCATTTGATTGTCTTAAAATTGATCGAAGCTTCGTCTGTAAGCTCGAACAAGAAAGCTTAGACAGCTCAATCGTTGCGGCTATCGTCAACATAACTAAAGGCTTTAAGGTGAACTTGGTTGCGGAAGGCGTGGAAACTCAGCAGCAGGCTGATTTGCTCAAACAACTGCAATGCCCACTGGCACAAGGCTTCTTATACAGCCGTCCTGTTCCATTTGAGCAGTGGCCAACCGATCTCATCAATGTTCAAAAGAATGCCAACGCTCAACAAAATACCAAAATTAAACAAAGCATCAAAGAGAGCGCTACCTAGCCAGGTTGAAGACAGTCTTAGGGTAGCAATACACAGATACAAAAATGCCAGCATGATGCTGGCATTTTTTATGCTTCTATTATCAATCGAGCGATTAGATCACGCGAGAGAACTGCTGTTGGCGAGCCTTGGCACGTAGGTATTTATCGAAACACATACAGATATTACGAATCAATAGACGACCACGTAGAGTCACGCGGATTTCTTTGTCGTCAACTTCAACCAACTCATCGTTGATGAAGGTTTGCAGCAGCCCTAGGTCTTCTTTGAAGTAACGATTAAAGTTAACCGAGAACTCAGATTCAATCATCGTTTTATCAAGCTTGAAGTTACAGATAAGCTGCTTGATCACTTCACGACGTAGAAGGTCGTCACTGTCTAGAGCAACACCTTTCCAAAGAGCATGGCGCAGGTCGTTAACTTGTGCGTAGTACTTCTTCAGCTCTTTCTGGTTTTGCGCGTAAGCATCACCGACCATTGAGATTGCCGAAACACCAAAGCCAATTAAGTCAGCTTCACCTTGGGTCGTGTAGCCTTGGAAGTTACGATGCAGAATACCTTCACGCTGTGCGACGGCTAGCTCGTCTTCAGGTAAAGCAAAGTGATCCATACCAATGAACTGGTAGCCCGCGCCCGTTAAAGTCTCAATGGTATCTTGTAGGATAGCCATCTTCTCTTTCGGCTCAGGTAGGTCTTCATCTTTAATCTTACGCTGCGCAGCAAACAGTTGCGGCATGTGTGCGTAATTAAATACCGATAAACGACCCGGTTTCATCTCTAGCACTTGCTTCAATGTTTCAGCAAATAACGCTTGAGTCTGCTTTGGTAGGCCGTAGATCAAGTCTAGGTTGGTTGAACGGAAGCCTAGTTCTTTGGCACGCTGAACCATCGCGATGATGAACTCTTCATCTTGCTCACGGTTAACCAGCTTTTGTACTTCTTTGTTGAAGTCTTGAACACCAATGCTCAGGCGGTTGAAGCCTTCACTACGCAGGTGATCAAGCACATCTAATTCGATTTCACGTGGGTCAACTTCGATACTGATTTCAGCATCAGCCGTAAAGTTAAACTCGTCACGTAGGATCAGCATCAAACGGGTAATTTGAGCTTTAGTTAAGAATGTTGGTGTACCACCACCGAAGTGAAGTTGAGTCACTTCGCGGCCATTCAATAAAGAAGCACGCTGACGAATCTCATGTTCGATCACATCCAAGTACTCATCGGCTTTATGCGAATGACGAGTAATGACCTTGTTACAACCACAGTAGTAACAAAGCTTGTGACAGAATGGGATATGTACGTAAAGAGAGAGAGGACGCTCTGGGTACTGAGTACACGCCATGTCGTAATCAGCGACGGTAAACGCTTCATGAAACTCCAACGCGGTTGGGTATGAAGTGTAACGAGGTCCCGAATAGTTATACTTGTTTAAGATTTCTTGATCCCAAACGATTTGCTGATTCGTTGTTACTGGCTTGCTCGACATAGCGGTAATTCCAATTTAGATCCGCGAGAACCTAAGGTCTCTCAAATCATTTTACATACATTAAAATATAGACGGGTTATTTTGCCACACGACTTGTAAGGACGTTTCAAGACAAAATCTTTTTTTCAGATAAAAACTCAGAACTGCTAGCTTGATCACTAACAATGCACCGAAATAAAAAGGTGCAAAAGGTAAGAAGGCTCATTTAACACTATCTATAAAGATAAGGTGCATTAAGAACAGCGCGTCTTAAGAACACCATGTATTAAACAAGCCTCTATATTAAAAGTCTCAGCGACTAGATCATCTGAATATTGATTTGATTGTTGAGAGGCTTAACCTTCTCCTGCAACCTTTTCAAATCTTCGATAACCGCATCATTCAAGCGAGTCTCCGCCTTATGGCGTGTGAGATTCTGCTGCATGCGTTCTTTCTTGGTCAGTTCCTGTCTTCCGTCTCCGCGCGCCATATCTTTAACGATATGGTACAGCTCAGAAAGAGCAGGATATTCAGAATCAAAATCGACACGCTCATCACCCTGAACATTATCCATAATGATACACACTCGGATACTGATCTCAGGCAAATCACACTGGCCTTGAATACCCGCTAAACACAAAGTATTTACGTTGTCGTAAATCGTTGCGTTACGTTTTTCAATGGCAAGTGCTTGATGCTGCTTTTGCAACTCCGTCTGCTTCTTCACTTGAAGTAGAAGGTAACCTGCATAAGAGCCCAAGCCGAGAATGATAATTCCACCAGCAATTGCTAATAAGGTTACATTCATTTCGTCTTAACCTTTAAAGCTGTCTAAATCGATATCTTCGAATTGAGACAACAAGTCTTCGTCAGAGCTTGCTTTCTTCTTAGCGACAACAGGCGCTTCTTCGAAGATCTCTTCTTCATCGTCTTCTGGCTCTAGCAGACCTAGACGGCCCATTAGGTGTTCGATACGATCAAGTTTCTCATCAACGAACTTCTGTAGACCAGCACCTAGGTTTTCACCATTTTCGATACGATCTAACAATGTGTTCAGTTGAGCATCATTCTCAAGCATCTCTAACTCTTGTTCGTTAGATAGCTTACGCTCTTGTTTCGTCGGCTTCTTAGCAGGTTCAACAATCAGCGGAATTTTTTTCTTGCTGCCTAAACGAGGGTCACGATCTTGTGCAGCTTTACGCTGTCTCGCTTCGCTACCATCTGAGTGACGGCTGCCAGATTTAAGACCTTTGCGCTTTTTAACACGCTTGCGTTCACGACCTTCAACATCAGATTCACTACGGTTTCTTGTTACCATAGGTTCAGGAGCGCCAAGTGCTCCCGGCTTTCTTGATTTCTTACTACGACCCATTACTGCACTTTCCTCAGTAAAATTACATCACTTCCAAAAAATTCTAGTTCGAGCTTATCCCGCTCGGCCAAAAACTGGAATGTTTGACGACTAAAGAAGACGACATGTGTCGGGTCATTCTTATAGTGCCAACCAGCAAACGCATCTACGTCTATTACTAGCTTAGTCATGAGACCAATCCAGCCCTTGGGTTTAACTAAATTCAACCATTGCTGCCACACTTTGTCTGGGTGATAAAGGTGCTCTATCACTTCGGTAGCAGTCATAAAGTCATACGTTTTCTCCAACACAGAAGTCTCTGGATGGTAATAAATATCGTACAACTCCATGGTGTGTCCGGCTTCTTCTAACATAATAGATAGCGTAGGGCCTGGGCCACAACCAAAATCCAACCCTTGTGAGTTAGATGAAATTTTGTCTGTTAAGGGATCCGCGATGCGAGATAAAAAGCGGCGGTAGCCCGCATCACTAGGATCGTTCTCATGGAGATCATAGTGTGCTTTTTCTTCTTTTGCTTCTAACCTTTGTTCAGGTTTAACAAATACCAGTTCACATTGCTGACATTGTAGATACGCTCTACGTTTGTCTTCAAAATAGTGATTCACGCCTTGGTGATGGCATAAGGGACAAGTATACATGGCACATCCTTAAACAGGGATGCGAAACATACCAGAAACTGAGTTTATAGTGGAGGGGTATTGGGTGTTTTTTCATCAAATCAATAAAAAAAGCGATAGGAAAACCTATTGCTCTCTAAATCTGCATATATCGGCCAAAATTTGTATACTCAACTTGGTACACAAATCTCCATTTGTTATTGGTGCTTTCCATGCCAAATTTATTTGTTGTTCATCGTCCTGATGAGTTTTGGCTATCCTTTTCTAACACCTTGTTGCTGGGCTGTCCTAGCCTGATCCGTTTCTGTCTATACCGTTAGACTAGATGACCATCCATATCTAAGTCAGCTCCTAGCTGATGGCGGTTACTTTACCGTGTTACAAAAAGACTACAAGAGTGCGACTTCACACTTTCGTACACAAATCGATCACACATTGATAAATTAGACATGAGATAAAAAAGCATAAATAAAATCAATACAAAAGAAAACGCCCCAACCATTGCTGATTGAGGCGTCTCTTCAATTTTGCTCGAACGTACATTTCTTTGTTCTGGCTAAGAACAAGAAACCGACATATTAGTGTAAACCACCAACGTACTTCGATAAGGTATCAATATCTGCGTCTGTTAACTTTTTAGCTACATCACGCATCATCGCATTCATGTCGTTATTACGGCTACCATCGCGGAATTTCTCAAGTTGAGCCTTGATGTAATCTGCGTGTTGGCCTGAAATCTTAGGGAAACCAGAAAGCTCGGTACCGTTACCACGTGGACCGTGACAAGCAATACACGCCGTTACGCCACGTTCTGCGTTACCAGCGGTGTAAAGAACCTTACCTTCATCTACAACATTTTCAGGTGTAGAGTTGTTCGAGATAGGTAGAGATGCGTAGTATGCCGCTAGGTCAGCCATATCTTCTTCAGATAAAGACATCGCCATTGCACCCATTACAGGTTCATTACGACCTTGCTTACCACCACTCGTCATACCTAGCTTAAGCTCTTTTAACTGCTTCTCTAGATACTTCTCATGTTGACCAGCCAGTTTAGGGTACTGCGTGATCAGACTGTTGCCGTCAGCACCGTGGCAGGCAACACATGTTTGTGATTTGGCTTTACCAGCTTCAATACTACCTTGAGCCCATACTGAGCAGCTGGCTAAAAGACTCAAAATTAGCGCTAATTTCTTCATGACATTCCATTATAATTATCAAGCTTCCAGTACCACTCTATGTTGCCACTCATGGTACAATAGGCGACCTTATGCCGAGCACGGTTATTTTACACAAATTCACAAAAAAGTAATCAATCGACTACACAAAGTCGAGATGGAGTTAACAGTGAGCGTAAAAATTCATTATCAAAACACGCATTTCATTACCAGTGCACCTGATATTCGTCACTTACCAGAAGACGAAGGGATCGAAATTGCGTTTGCAGGACGCTCCAATGCTGGTAAATCTAGCGCACTAAACCGCGTTACAAACCAAAAAAGCTTGGCGAAAACCAGTAAAACCCCAGGTCGAACTCAGCTAATTAACCTATTTAAGGTTACCGACGGCTGTCATATTGTCGATTTGCCTGGATATGGCTTCGCTCAAGTACCGCTTGAGATGAAGAAAAAATGGCAGAAGTCGCTAGGTGAATACCTACAACGACGCGAAAGCCTAAAAGGTTTAGTGGTATTGATGGATATCCGTCACCCAATGAAGGACCTTGACCAACAAATGATCTACTGGGCTATCGATAGCCGCATCCCAGTACAGGTTTTGTTAACAAAAGCAGACAAACTGAAAAGTGGCGCGCGTAAAGCACAACTACTGAAAATCCGTAACGATGCGAAATCTTTCGGTGGTGATGTTGCGGTTGATGTCTTCTCTTCAATGAAGGGCATCGGCGTTGACCAGCTACGTGCCAAGATGGATGAGTGGTTTGCTCCGGTATTTGCCGATCAAATCCTTGATGAATTAGCTGACGAAGAGCACAACGACTCAGAGTAGTTCCTCTATATAGAGCTTTATCTATAATTAGAGGTTAAAGCACTGACAACCAGTGATTTAGCCTTATCAATACCCTGCCTTTTATAGGTGGGGTATTTTTTTACCCACAAATGAGTGAGTTAAACCTAGATCTTGAGAGTTAAAGACAATATTAATCAGTTAGAAGAGAGAGAAGTGAACCATACTAAAAGACAACCTTTGACAAACAGAACAGTGAGAAAGGAATACTCATGTGGAAAAAAACCTTGGCGACCATCGCACTTATATTGATCTCATTTTCCGGTGTAGCATCTGAAGCGGAAAAGCCCAAGACCGAGGCTGCTCTAGTCAATGTTGATATGACCTTAGATCTCGACGGCATGGAGAAGTATGCTCAGGAGGCAAGTGAATCTCTCGAGGTGATATCACAATCGTTGCAAGCCATCGTCAACAACCCCAACCTCAGCGATGACCAGCAGCAAGCCTTGAATCAAACCGTTGAGAGCATTAATAAGCTCGCCAGTTCAACCAAAACATCCCTCAACCAACTGCCGCAAGCCTTAGACAATTCTCGACTCGCCTTTAAAAAAACCAGTCAACTACTGCTAGATGATATCCAAACTAAAATCATTATTGCGTTGGCGGCGGTGATCGCGGTCATTGTTATCGCGTTAACGGCTATCTACCTACTTATCCTCAAACCCATGCAGCAAACCTTGGTGAAAGCGACCCATAACATCTCTTCCATGGCGCACTCAATACAGATCACAGCCGAAGCACTTAAATTCAGTACCGAAAAACAACAAGAAATCATGGATTACATTGAGCATTCACCGACTCAATACACTGATAAATAAGACGTAAGTGATCAATACATTATGAGTTACTTGTAAAATAAAAGTTATTTTCAAGAATAAAACAATCCACTTAGAGACGGATTTAAATTACCAATTGCTGATCAAATTCCAGATTGAAGACAAATCAAGTGATAGAGAAAAAGTTTCGAGAAGAATAGGAAAGATACTAAAAAGAAGCCGATTAACGAGGAAATTATAGGTTGGAAATGTTTTTCTTTCGCACAAGAAAAAACGCCCCAGCCAAATGCTGGCTGGGGCGGCTGAATCAGCCTAATCCAATAACGTGAAACAAAAGGTCTGAAAGATAGAACATCTTACCTCTGTACCCTACGAGATTTAATGTACAACAATTGCTCAGAAATGAAAACAATTTTTGTAGTTTTTTTTCATGAATGTTTTATTAAAACACCTAAACTCTTTCTACAACTCAACTTTATTTGAGACAAAAAAAAGCCAGTGTTTGTGCACTGGCTCATACTAATTTACTCAATAAGGTCGAAAACTGATTAGTGGGCTTGATCCCAGTTGTCACCGTGGCCTGCTTCCGCGACTAACGGTACTTCGAGATCTGCTGCTGACTCCATCAATTCTTGTACTTTACTTTCAATTTCGGCTAAAGCTGACTCTTGAACTTCAAATACCAATTCATCGTGTACTTGCATCAATAGCTTCACACGACCATCGCCTTCGGCTTGAATCCACTCATCCACTAACAACATCGCTTTCTTGATGATGTCTGCCGCAGTACCTTGCATTGGCGCATTGATCGCCGCACGCTCAGCCGCTTTACGACGCATGCCATTACGAGATTGGATTTCAGGAAGATGCAAACGACGACCGTAAATGGTTTCAACGAAGCCTTGCTCTGAAGCAGCGCTGCGAGTGTCTTCCATGTACTGCATTACGCCTGGGTAGCGTTCGAAGTAAGTGTCCATGTAGTGCTGTGCTTCACCACGAGGAATGCCCAGTTGCTTAGCCAAACCAAAGGCACTCATGCCGTAGATAAGACCAAAGTTAACAGCCTTAGCACGACGACGTTGTTCAGTGGTCACACTATCAATATCAACGCCAATAATCTCAGCAGCGGTTGCCGCGTGGATATCTTTGCCTTGTTGAAATGCTTCCAGTAACGCTTTATCACCCGATAGGTGCGCCATGATACGCAATTCAATTTGAGAGTAATCGACCGCTAGGATCTTCCAACCATGTTGTGCAACGAATGCTTGGCGGATACGACGACCTTCTTCATTACGAATTGGGATGTTCTGTAGGTTTGGATCGGTCGAAGACAAACGGCCCGTCGCGGTCACGGCTTGATGATAAGACGTATGAACACGACCCGTTTCAGCGTTGATCATCTTCGGCAGTTTATCTGTGTACGTTGACTTCAGTTTCGCCAGACCACGATATTCAATGATCAGTTTAGGCAATGGATAGTCTAACGCTAACTCTTGCAGCACTTCTTCGTTAGTCGAAGCGGCACCAGAAGGCGTTTTCTTAATAACAGGCAGACCCATCTTTTCGAACAAGATCGCTTGCAGCTGTTTTGGCGAGTTCATGTTGAACTCTTGCTCTGCAATCTCGTAAGCTTTCTGTTCTAGCTCATCAAGACGAACCGCAATTTCTTGCGATTGAGCGCCCAACAACATGTCGTCGATGAATACACCGGTGCGCTCAATGCGAGACATCACAGGAATTAGCGGTACTTCGATCTCTTCATAGATCGATTTTAGCTTTTCATCTTTCTCGATGTTTTCCATCAGGCGGTTATGAAGACGTAAAGTCACGTCAGCATCTTCCGCAGCATATGGAGAGGCTTCACCCAGCTCAATCTGGTTGAAAGTCAGTTGCTTCTTACCTTTACCTGCAATTTGCTCAAATGAGATACAGCTATGTTGTAGGAAACGCAGCGCTAGGCTGTCCATGTCATGCTTACCACCTACGCTATTGAAAACGTATGACGCCAACATGGTATCGAACTTAATGCCCTTCATCTCGATACCGTAGCGCGCTAGCACACTCATATCGTATTTTAGGTTTTGACCCACTTTTGCTTGTGCGTCATCTTCTAGAATCGGTTTCAGCTGCTCAAGCACCCAATCTCGATCCAGCTGCTGAGGTGCGTCTAAGTAATCATGGGCAACAGGCACGTAAGCGGCTACGCCTTCTTCAGTCGCAAATGACAGGCCAACGAGGTTCGCGACCATGTAATCTAGGCTGTCTGTCTCAGTATCGAAAGCAAACACTTCAGATGCTTTCAGTTTCTCTAGCCAAGCATTGAATGACGCTTCATCGAGGATGGTTTCGTAGTTGCTGCGATCAATCGTCACTGCAGAGGTGTTCATTTCTACGGTAGAAGTGGTTGATGCCGCGCTGCTGCGTACCGAACCAGATTTATCATCCGCCTCAACCACACCGCTACCACCTTCAAGTAGCTCGTTCAGCCAAGATTTGAAGACCAATTGACCGTATAGCTTAATGAGTTCATCGGTATTTGGTTGTGCTTTAACGAGAGACTCTGGCGTGTCTTCTAATTCAACATCGAGTTTAATCGTCGCAAGCTCATAAGACATGTCAGCATTGGCTTTATTATCAGCCAGCTTCTTAGCCATCGTCTTCGAACCACGGAAACCAAGCGCCGCAATATCATCAAGGTTTTGATACAGCTTTTCGATACTACCAATACCTTGCAGTAATGCCGTTGCTGTCTTATCACCCACACCCGGAACACCTGGGATGTTATCGACTTTATCGCCCATTAGAGCAAGGTAATCGATGATCAACTCTGGTGGGATACCAAACTTCTCGATAACGCCTTCACGATCCATCACCACATTAGTCATGGTATTGATCAAAGTAACGTTCTCATCAACCAGTTGGGCCATGTCTTTATCGCCAGTACTGATAAGAACTGGCATACCCATCGCGGAAGCTTGAGAAGCCAACGTACCAATCACGTCATCGGCTTCTACGCCAGGGATAGAGATAAGCGGTAGACCCATTGCACGAATTACGTTGTGCAGCGGCTCGATCTGACAACGAAGATCATCAGGCATCGGTGGACGGTTTGCTTTGTACTCTGGGTACATATCATCACGGAACGTTTTCCCTTTCGCATCAAAAATAACCGCAATACGATCAGAAGCAAATTGACGCATCATGCTGCGCAGCATGTTAACCACGCCATAAACAGCATTGGTTGGGATATCACCATTACTCATGGTGCCAGGGTAAGCATGGAACGCGCGATATAGGTAAGAAGAGCCATCGATCAAAATCAATGGATTATCAGGAATACGAGCCATAATGTTTGTGTATCCAGTAAGTACAGAAATAATCTGTTAAGGATGCCACGTCTGCTAATTGGATTCTACGTTGTCGATCCTTATCCGTTGACTCGATTGTGTTCGTTGTAATCAATTTATTGTTATTTTTTGTTCTGCGACAAGGCCCATCTGTGGATAACTCTGTTTATATTATTTATCCACCCTGTTGAGAACTCGACTAAGACAAGCAAAAAACAGATATAAACATATGAAAATAAAGAGTTATTTTACAGATCGAACATATGATCAACGATCTTTTTTAGATCTTGGATTGTGGAAAAGAATGCTGATGGCGTTTTATTCATAAAAATACGTGCCACTAAATATGCATCTTGTTGAAATTGAGATATAAAAAAAGCGACACCCGAAGATGTCGCCTAGCAAAAACCGGTAAAGCTATTCAAATTGAATATCACAGCTTTACCTAAAAGCTATAAATTACACTGGAAGCAATGTGAGCAATGTCGTGTCAAAAAGAACTTAGTACAAGTTCGCGAGAATTCTGTTGGGTAACCAAGTAGATACTTGAGTACTTAACATCCTTGTGAACATTTCCTCATTCCCTAAGACGAAGTTAATAATAATGATTCTCATTTAATAGTCAACAATTAAATGATAATAAATCTCATTTAATTTCTAATCCTTTAATTACAGTGCTCAAATTTGCTTCAAAAAATGAATTCTATTGGTATTAATGTCTTCTTTTTCTTCTAATTTTTCGATTAGGTAACCGTTTCTCAATAACAAACGCAGCATGGCTGGAAACTGGTTACGAGATTTAACTTTCAGTTGTTGATAGCCCTGTTGCTTCACCCACTGTTCTTGAACATCAAGTTGCGCTTGCGCCACACCCTTGTTTCTTGCCAATGATGAAACACCACCAAACCAGCTATAAAAAGTGTTTTCATCCAATTCATAACCGATCTTAAAGCCCAGTAACACACCCGCATCTTCAGCAACGAGGATCAGGCTTGTTTTACCCGCTAATCGCTCCGATAAAGACGCTACACTCTCTTTTTTGGCAAACTCGGTAATCTGTTCAACAACAGGAACCACCTCTTCTAATGAGCCTTCACGCACAATGACAGACATCTTGTTTCATCCTCATAAAACAAAAGGGCTGGCACAACGGCCAACCCTTTGGTGATCATATGGTTTGCTTAACCGTACTTACTTGCCTTGCAGGTGCTCAGCAGCTTGTGCGTTATCTTCAGCAAGCCACTCTGCGACATCTTTAGCGAAGTACGTCAGGATGCCATCAGCACCAGCACGCTTAAAACACAACAGTGATTCCATTACGGTTTCACGCTCTTTCAGCCAACCATTTTGGATCGCAGCTTTATGCATCGCATACTCGCCAGATACTTGGTAAGCAAAAGTCGGCGCTTGTAGCTCATGCTTAACACGGCGCACGATGTCTAGGTAAGGCATGCCTGGCTTAACCATCACCATGTCCGCACCTTCATTAAGATCCATTGCCACTTCGTGAATTGCTTCATCGCTGTTCGCAGGATCCATTTGGTAGTTCTTCTTGTTACCACCTTTCAGGTTCGAAGCACTGCCGACCGCATCACGGAACGGACCGTAGTAGCACGATGCATATTTCGCAGAGTAAGCCATGATTTGGGTATGAATATGACCCGCTTCTTCTAGAGCTTCACGGATCTTACCAATACGACCGTCCATCATATCTGATGGTGCAACGACATCTGCGCCCGCTTCAGCATGAGACAGAGCCTGCTTGATCAAGACTTCAGTCGTCTCGTCATTCATCACATAGCCATCTTCATCGATGATGCCATCTTGACCATGAGTGGTAAACGGATCCAGTGCTACATCAGTAATAACGCCCATATTTGGCACGTGTTCTTTAAGTAAGCGCACTGCACGCTGCACCAAACCTTCAGAGTTATGAGCTTCAGCGGCACATAAACTTTTCGCATCTTGGTTCACTACCGGAAACAGAGCAATCGCAGGAACACCCAATTTTGACAGGTAATCCGCTTCCTCAAGCATAAGGTCGATAGACAGACGCTCAACACCTGGCATTGACTCTACAGGCTCACGGCGCTCTTTACCCATCAAGATAAACATTGGGTAGATTAGGTCATCTACAGACAATTGATTTTCCGCCATTAAGCGACGGCTAAAGTCATGTTTACGCATACGACGCATACGACGACCTGGGAATTGACCTTGAATTGAAACAGACACTAGATTCTCCTTGCCTAGTCTAAACACCAAAATGCTTAGATATGAAAAGTGCTAAATACTGGCAAAAGCATATCACTGATGGCTCAGGACGCTAGCAGTAAAGCGAAAAACCCATTCAAAAAAAGGGATAAATGGCAAAAAATGACCTTCTCCTCACACTGCCGTATACTCATGACAACTCAGTACAAACCGCTTTCAGGACAAAATAATGATCGACACCCATGCCCATATTTACGCGAGTGAATTCGACGAAGACCGTGAACAAGTGGTGCAGCGTGCACTGGCTCAAGGTATTGATACCATTCTATTACCGAACATCGATTTAGAATCTATCGAACCCATGTTAGCGACGGAAGCTCAGTTTCCTGACGTGTGTCGTTCAATGATGGGCTTACACCCATGTTATGTGGATGCAAATATCGAGCAGACCCTGAAAACCATTCGAGCTTGGTTTGATAAGCATGATTTTATTGCCGTCGGTGAAATCGGTATCGACCTGTACTGGGACAAAAATTTTAAGGCCGAACAAGAGATGGCATTCGTGACTCAACTGCAGTGGGCAAAAGATCTAGACCTACCTGTCGTGATCCACACGCGTGATTCTATTGAAGAGACACTTGCCCTGCTTCGCCAAGAACAAGATGGCAGCTTACGTGGTGTTTTCCATTGTTTTGGTAGCAGCTTAGAGGAAGCTCAAGCGATCAACGCGCTCGGCTTTCACCTAGGTTTAGGTGGCGTATCGACCTTTAAGAACTCAGGGATGGATAAGGTGATTCCACATCTGGATATGAATTACGTCATTCTTGAAACAGACTGCCCTTATTTAGCGCCAGCGCCAAATCGCGGTAAACGCAATGAGCCCGCGTATACCGAACTGGTGGCAAAACGCATCGCTGAGCTTCGTGGAATTACCCTTGAAGAGGTCGAAAATATAACCACCATCAATGCTAAGTCTTTGTTTAATTTATGATAAAACTATTAATAACTTGATTTTATGAATTTATAGCCTATTTATTTGGTAAAACAAAGTGATGTGTATACTATCAACCACCTGAATATGGAGGTAGTTGATTATGTGTGACCATTCACAACACTTACAGCGTCAACATCGAACTCTATGGCATAAAATATTAGGGATTAAAGAGCTCTATATATGTCAGAACTGTGGCTATCAGTTAAAGATTCGATAAACAGACATAATAAAAAAGCGGCCCAAGGCCGCTTTTTTATTATGTGATTTTTGCTGAAGGACTCTACTGCTTATACTCTTACAGCACTTTGCGAGTTAAGATTCAGTTTCTTCCTCTTCATCGGCATTTGGTTTACGCACATAAAAACGCGCGAAGAACAGGCCAATCTCAAACAGAATACACATCGGAATCGCCAACAGTGTCTGCGAGATCATATCAGGCGGCGTTAGCATCATGCCGACAATAAACGCACCCACAACAATGTAAGGACGCTTCTCTGCCAGTTCTTTAGGTGTCGTTGCACCCGTCCAACATAGCAAGATAATCGCGACTGGCACTTCAAAAGCAATACCAAAGGCAAAGAACAGCGCGAGTACAAAATCAAGGTAACTCGATATGTCGGTTGCGAACTCTACTCCCCCCAATGAGATGGCGGTAAAAAAGCCAAATACCAACGGGAATACAATGAAGTAAGCGAACGCCACACCACAGTAAAACAACAATGAACTTGAAGCCAATAACGGCATGATCAAGCGCTTCTCATGCTTGTATAAGCCCGGAGCGACAAAAGCCCACACCTGATACAAAATGAACGGAACCGCGAGGAATATAGACGCGATCAAGGTCAGTTTTAAAGGTGTGAAAAATGGCGAAGCAACATCGGTTGCGATCATCGTCGCGCCTTCAGGTAAGCGATCTACCAAAGGTGCAGAGACGAACTCATAAATATCATTAGCGAAATAAATTAGCCCAACAAACACCACCAGAACCGCAACAATCGCACGTAGTAAGCGATTACGTAGTTCTAGAAGATGACTAATTAAAGGCTGTGTCTGCTCAGTCGAAGACATGTCAAACCTCTTAAACAGGAAGATCGAAAAGGAGCCGCACACCTATCTATCCAGTTGAATTGGTATCCACTTGAATAGATATCTACTTGAATAGCTATCGACTTAAACATCTAGCGACTCAAGTATCCGGCGACTCCTCCTTGCGAGACTATTCGGCTTTCTTATCTGACGGTGCTGAAGCTTCGCTGTTGACCTGAATGGTTTCAGATTCAACAGTTTCCGTGACACTAGGTTTAGTCTCACTTGGCTTATCAGACTCAGGCTTAGCATACGGACGTTGAACTTCAGCAGCGGCCTGCTTGAGTTCATCGACTGACGCTTTTAGGTCTGGAGATAAATCTTCCATACCCATTTTTTCCGCCTTGCGTAGGTTTTCTTGCAGTTCTTGAACCTTAAGCTCATGAGAAAGTTCATCTTTCACACTATTTGCCATGCTTTTCGCTTGCCCAACAAACTTGGAGATACTGCGAATTGCAACGGGCAAACGCTCAGGCCCTAAAACCACTAACCCAACGACAGATATTAATACCAGTTCCCAAAAACCGATATCAAACACGATTTACGCCTGCTCTTTGTCTTTCTTTGTTTCAGCAGTTGTTTCAGCGCTAGCTTCTTTCTTCTGCTGTTCAATATTCTTTGGTTCAAAGTCTGCATCTTTCTTATCTGCAGGCTTATCTTCATCGCTCATTGCTTTTTTGAAGCCTTTAACCGCTGAACCTAAGTCACCGCCCATGCCGCGCAGTTTCTTTGTTCCGAATAGCAAAATTACAATTACAGCAATGATTAGAAGTTGCCAAATACTGATACCACCCATTGTCATTGTCCTCGGGTCTGTCTACACATAAAAAATATTAAGGAAGTCTACTGTCTAACGACGGTAAGCTCGCCAACTTAGCAGCCAAAATGTGACACCTGCGATGCCACAGCCCATAGATAGCTGCTCATAAGGGCTTGAAACTAATATTGCGGAGCATACGACTAAAGTTGCTCCAACGCCAAACAAAAACTTTCCAGTTGCTTGCTGACGCTTACTATCTCTATAGCCTTGATAAAGCTGATCCATTCTGTGGTTCATGGCTTTACCTTGGCGCAAGCTGTCATAAAGTAGCTCTGGCAGCTCTGGCAATTTTTCTGCCCAGAATGGCGCACGCTCTTTTACTGCGTTAATCACAGCTTGTGGCCCCACCTGATTCATCATCCAGGTTTCAAGGAAAGGCTTAGCCGTTGCCCACAAATCAAGTTGCGGATACAACTGGCGGCCTAGGCCTTCCACATACAACAAGGTCTTCTGAAGAAGCACCAACTGAGGTTGAACCTCCATGTTGAAACGTCTTGCTGTATTAAATAAGTTTAGCAACACATGGCCAAATGAGATCTCGCCAAGTGGTTTTGCAAAAATCGGCTCACACACCATACGAATCGCGAATTCGAAATCGTTGACGTTGGTGTCGTGTGGTACCCACCCCGAATCCACGTGCAGCTCGGCGACTTTACGGTAATCGCGATTGAAGAAAGCCAGCAGGTTCTCTGCTAAATAGCGCTTATCTTCACTGTTGAGCGTGCCGACAATGCCACAATCCAAACCAATCCACTGAGGGTTGTCTGGATTTTCAGGATTAACGAATACGTTACCTGGGTGCATGTCTGCATGGAAAAAACTGTCGCGGAACACTTGGGTGAAGAATACCGTCACACCACGTTCAGCCAGCAATTTCATGTTCGTGCCGTTGGCGTTCAGGGTTTCAATATCTGAAACTTGAATACCATAGATTCGCTCTGACACCATCAAGGTTTCACTGCTTAAATCAGGGATAACCTCTGGAACATACAGCTCTTCGCTGCCTTCAAAATTACGTCGCAGTTGAATCGCATTCGCTGCCTCGCGGCGCAGGTCTAGTTCATCAAGTAGCGTTTTTTCGTACTCGTGAACCACTTCAACAGGTTTCAAACGACGTGCTTCAGGAAGCGACTTAGCGACTATACGCGCCATTCGGTGCATCAGTTTTAGATCTGCATCAATCACCGGGCGAATATCAGGGCGAATTACCTTCAGAACAATCTCACGACCGCTCTCTTTAAGCTTCGCAGTATGCACCTGAGCGATAGAAGCTGAAGCCAGTGGCTCGATATCAAAGTCGGTAAACCAGTTATCTAGGCTGCCACCAAGGGCTTTTTCCATATCTCGCTTAGCCAATTGACCATCAAATGGCGCCACTTGGTCTTGCAATAGTGCTAGCTGATCAGCGATATGAGGAGGAAATAGGTCGCGACGCGTTGACATCATCTGACCAAACTTAATCCAAACAGGCCCTAATTCTTGCAACGCTAAACGCAAGCGGTGGCCTAATTCTTTATCTTGATGCTTATTCTTGAGCCAAAACAGTGACTTTCTCGCCAGCAAAGGGGCTTTAGTCAACTGGTGCTCAGGCATCAATTCATCAAGGCCGTATTCCAACTGTACCTTGATAATATGATAAAGACGTTTCAGTTCTGTTGGGGTCATGCTTTCTCCAACAGAGCGTTCAATTTAGCTTCAAGACGTGCAGCTGAGCTTTTTACGTCATCAACCTGATCGCAAAAATGTGCCACTTCTAATGGCGCTGGTGCAATCTTCCACTCTTCAGTTAATACCTGAGCGAGATGATTTTGATGCTTAGTGGCTTGCTTAGCCACAAGGCCACCGACATTCTTAACGCCTTGTACCAAGGTATGAGCAACCACGTCACCCGTCACGCGCGATAGCCACTCTTCCAAGTCAGGCTTGCAGTCTGTCATTAGCTGAGCAAATTTCTGAGCCAGTTGAATATCACCCTCTAAGATCAGCTTATCTTGCTTGATCAGTTTGGTGATGTTCGATTGCTCACGCAGTTCTGGCAGTACCGATAGGTTCAAAGATAGGTAGCAATCAGGTTGTCCTTCGTAGTCAGACAACACATCGATTTGTTGGCTAAAAACGAAAGTGAGAGTTTTATTCAGCTCTTTCAAATTAACTTGAATGATCTGCCCCTTTAAACGAGACAAACGACGAACCAAAGCTGGATCATCGTTCACGAAAGTATTTAAAGAGGTTTCAATAACCGCGGTGACCAATGGATCAAATGGCATGACTGTCCTTACCTTTGAAAACGGATAAGCGTTAACCTATCCGTTCTATCTTTATTCTTATTGTTTAGCACACTCAATGAGCCTGCTACCAAGCTCGACTAGAACTTGTAACCGCGGTGCAGCGCAACAATGCCGCCCGTTAGGTTGAAGTATTTCGTATTCTCAAAACCCGCTTCTTGCATCATACCTTCCAAGGTCTCTTGGTTAGGGTGCATGCGGATTGATTCTGCAAGGTAACGATAGCTATCTGCATCGTTAGCAATCAGCTCACCCATTTTTGGTAATAGGTGGAAAGAATATGCATCGTAAACCTTTGATAGTGGTTCAAGTACTGGCTTAGAAAACTCAAGAACCAACAGACGACCGCCCGGCTTAAGTACGCGGTACATTGAACGCAGCGCTTGGTCTTTATCGGTTACGTTACGCAGACAGAAGCTGATGGTAATGCAATCGAAGTAGTTGTCTGGGAATGGCAGTTCTTCAGCATTAGCTTGAACGTAATGTACATTGCCAACAATACCGCTATCACGCAGCTTATCGCGGCCAACATTCAGCATTGAGTTGTTGATATCAGCAAGAACCACGTGGCCTTTTTCGCCTACGATGCGCGAGAATTTCGCAGTAAGGTCGCCAGTACCACCACCAAGGTCTAGGATACGTTGACCCGGGCGAACGCCACTGCAATCAATCGTGAATCGCTTCCACAAGCGGTGAACACCACCCGACATTAAGTCATTCATGATGTCGTATTTAGCGGCTACAGAGTGAAATACCTCTGCTACTTTCGCGACTTTTTGGTCTTTCGCGACTGTTTCGAAACCAAAGTGTGTGGTTTCTGACTCTACTGCTGAATTTGTCTGCACGCTTGTGTCCATAATGCTGTTATCTACCATGGTAAGTTCTCATCGACAGTACACTCTCTCTTTAGAGGCGCTGCGGCCGATTAGTTTACTTTATCCTCAGCGGGTTGTCTTTCTACTAAGGAGGCATTTTCTGAAAAAGCCTCATTTTGAGCGATTTCCGCCAAGCCAACCGAGATAGGTTTCTTCACCTCAACACCCAATTGCTTAAAGCTTTCTGCTTGACGAATCACGTTACCACGCCCAGTCACCAGCTTATTCATTGCACCTTGGTAGCTTTGGTTGGCTCTGTCTAATGAGCTACCCAGACCTTCCATATCATCCACAAACAAGCGCAGCTTGTCGTAAAGTTTGCTCGCGCGCTCTGCAATGATTTGTGCATTCTGGTTCTGTCTTTCGTTGCGCCACAAGTTATCAATGGTACGCAGTGCCACCAGCAAGGTCGTAGGGCTGACCAATATAATGTTTTGTTCCATCGCGTCTTTGACCAAGCTAGGGTCAGCTTGAATCGCGACTTGAAACGCAGGTTCTACCGGAATAAACATCAATACATAATCAAGGCTTTGGATGCCTTTGAGCTGATGGTAATCCTTTTGGCTCAAGCCTTTAATATGCGCTCGCAGTGAAGCCAAATGATCACGCAGTGCTGCGTCGCGTTGTTGATCGGTCTCAGCGTTGAAGTAGCGCTCAAATGCCACCAACGCCATTTTCGAATCGACCACCACCTGCTTATCTTGTGGCAAATGCACGATCACATCTGGTTGGTAACGCTTGCCGGCATCGTTTTGTAGGTTCACTTGCGTTTGGTATTCATGACCTTCTCGTAAGCCCGAATCCACCAACACACGAGCCAGTACCACTTCGCCCCAGTTACCTTGTTGCTTATTATCACCCTTTAGCGCCTGAGTCAGGTTAACCGCTTCACGCGTCATACTCTCATTGAGGCGTTGCAGGTTTTTAAGCTCATGAACTAAGGTGTGACGCTCTTTGGCTTCTTGACTGAAGCTATCATTAACCTGCTTCTTAAAGCCTTCTAACTGCTCTCTCAATGGAGACAACAAACCCTCTAAGCTTTGCTTGTTTTGTTGATCGACCTTAGCGGTTTTGCTCTCAAACAGTTGATTCGCTAACAGTTCAAACTGCTGCTTAAGTCGAGATTCTGCTTGCTCTAACAATTGCAGTTTTTCACTGTTAGCGAGATTTTCTTGGTCGTGCCTAGCTTCTTGCTCGCGAAGCTCAGCCTCCAACTCAGACTTATGCTCCTTAAGAACATTAATATCGTCGGCATACTGCTGACGCTCTTGCTTCACGGCTTCAAAATAGCGCAGCTTCTCCATCGCAGCCATCACCTTGCCATGTGCCTGCTTAAGTTCAAATGCCGCTTTATCTCGATCATCATCCAGCTCATTGAGCTCTTGTTGTGCCTCTGCGAGTGAAGATTTGAGCTGGGATTGTTGTGACTCATGCAGCAAACGGTCGGACTCTAGTTGCTGTTCAAGAAGTCGCTGCTGAAAAGAGAACTTCTGTTTGATCCACCAGCCCACCACTCCGCCGCTGACGAGCGCGCCGGAAATAGCAGCAATAAGCGTTGCCTGATGTTCGATAATCCATTGCATGATAATGATTTAGCCTAATTGGAGATAACTCATTAAATGGTATTTTGATACTGGATAAATGTCCAGTTTGCCGTATTAAAATTCGACAGATAGACTAGGCGCTCCGTATTCTGTCCCATCAAATTAGAATGAGTTGCTATGAACGAACGTCGTGCCTTGGGCTTTGGCCTTGCTGCGGTATTGCTGTGGTCAACAGTCGCTACTGCTTTTAAGCTGACCCTTGCTGAGTTTTCACCGATTCAAATGCTGACCATCGCCAGCATTGTGTCGTCGATTGCGCTGATCGCCGTTTGCGCGTTTCAAGGTAAGCTTTCTCAACTGAGTACCACGTTTCTTTCAAACCCTTGGTATTACTTACTGCTCGGTTTGGTCAATCCTCTAGCCTACTACCTGATTCTATTCAAAGCCTACGACCTACTGCCCGCTTCTCAAGCGCAAGCCATCAACTACAGTTGGGCGATCACGCTGACTCTAATGGCAGCGGTTTTTCTAGGGCAAAAGATTCGTAAACAAGATTGGGTGGCGTGTACCTTCAGCTATGCGGGTGTGGTAGTTATTGCCACCAAAGGTGATGTATTAGGCATGCAGTTCGATAGCCCACTCGGTGTTGCACTTGCTCTGCTTTCCACGTTGCTTTGGGCGGGCTACTGGATTCTCAATACCAAAAATAAAGCTGACCCTGTGGTGGGTGTATTACTTGGGTTCTTGGTAGCATTGCCATTCGCAATTGGTTTAACCATTTACGAAGGTGAAAGCTTTAGCCAAATCACAGCGAAAGGTTGGATGGCCGTGACTTACGTTGGCCTGTTCGAGATGGGCATTACCTTTGTGTTGTGGCTATCAGCACTCAAGCTAACCAACAATACGGCACGTATCAGCAACCTAATTTTCGCCTCACCATTTATCTCGCTAATGCTACTTTCGACCATTATTGGCGAAGAGATTCACCCTGCGACACTGTTCGGCTTGATGCTGATTATTGCTGGCCTTGTTATCCAGCAGATCAAATGGGGAAAGAAGAAAAACAACCACAGCTCTGAAAGTTGATGCCCAGAAAGATTAGGATGATCGCAATACGCGACTTCCAGGGTTATCAACGATAACAAGCTTTAAATACAAAAATGGCGAGTCCTGACTCGCCATTTTTATGTAAACTGAAACCTAATCGGTAAGCAAACACACCTTGTGCAGTGACAATAAAGTTTGTCCGTAAGACTCAAATGAGACAATAAAGTTTGTCCGTAACGATTCACACATTAAGCGGTGAACAGTGCTTCATACGACTTCTCGTCGCACGCCTCATTGTGTGTTTCGAATAAGGTTCTATATTACGGCTAGTAACCCATAATGCTATAAATTATATAATGTCATTTTTGAATCGAGAAACGACTTATGAGCAAGAAAAAGCTATCAGAAAAAGAACTGCTTAAGGGTATTACATCTAATACTGCCCATACTGATGGGCTTGCTACAGTTTCATTAGATGAAGTGGGACTCGAACCCTCAGAAAGCGACTATAAAGCCGCTTTGAAAAGAATTGAATCCTTGTTTGATGTGACTGAACCAGGCACGCCCGAAGGTGATGAACTTGAAAAGCTAGTAACTTGGGTTGAAAGGTATGAAGAAGATCACTTCCCATTTTAAGTTAGCAAGCCATCAGCTGACTCAGCTTTGTCCAAAAGCCTCTCAGGTTGAATTTTTACCCGTGGCACTTTCTAACTAGAAAGTGCCCCATTTCTTATATGGAATCCACGTATTTACAAAGTGATTTAGCAATTAAAGTTAAGATGCGGTCGTATATACGGCTTCTTGTTGAAGGCGCTACCTTCTAGC
>NZ_OSDX01000075.1:0-20353 GCF_900382755.1 Vibrio sp. Evd11 | reverse complement strand
GCTAGAAGGTAGCGCCTTCAACAAGAAGCCGTATATACGACCGCATCTTAACTTTAATCGCTAAATCACTTTGTAAATACGTGGATTCCATATATGTTTTGGGGCAGAAGCAAGCTTGCCACATACAGTTCTTAGCTTTAAACTAACGTTGAGAGCCTCGGGTATCCCTGCTTTTTCTTGGATGTACTATTTACTGTCTGGCCAGAAGTAATTGTATCGAATTGAACTTGGCTTAATTGCAAAGCAGACCACCGAGGACATATGATAAGTCTAGGTGCTTTCCCTTCCATATACTTTGGTGATAAAACACCCGACGCTGCACACAGAATGTGTTCCCTCTTCGTTTTGAATAACAAACATTCTGTAGCTGTTTACAAAGCCATAGGCATTGCCTGTGGCTTTGTCGTATCTGGGACTAAAAAAACTGGTGCAACAGGCTTACACACAAATTAATCTATTGATAGTTTCTTATGCTCTAAACGTTTAGGGGCAAAGACGATTTACGAAACAACTTGTTTCGCATTTTTGCAAGACCCTCTTGCAAAATTTAGGTATTAAAATTTGTCCAACAGGCTGTTGGACAATTTGGGCATGTAGGGGTTGTTGCAAACTCTGCAACTACTGAGGGTTCCTCGGTAATTGTTCATTAGCTAGTCCTATGGGTTTTACTGTGGCTCCTGAAACGTTGGGGGATCTCTGAGTTACGATGATAGGTACCTATAGTTTTCTAATCTGAGCCATATGTAGCCTACCTAACAGAGAGCAAGACTCTAGATAGTTTTCACTCCACATCGCAACTTGCGCATCGCAACTTGCGATGTGTGATTACTTAAAAGTTTTCAAAGTAAGATTAAAGATTTTAATAATTACAAATCATAACCTTAAGGATGAACCCCGTTGGATCATTGTTGATAATAGTAAGCATTAGAGGGCGAGCATATCACTTAAAAAACGGTCCTAAACAGAGAGGTTTGCTAGTTTATTAGTAACGTTGCTTTTGACACTTCGAGTTATGTTCCTAATTTCGCTAGATCATACATTCAGCGAATTGTCTTCGTATAAGTTAGCTAAAGAGCCCATGGCATTATATAAGTAAATTAGTAGCGAGAGCTTGGAGAAGTTTCCCAGGAAGTAGTGAGTACCAATTGGCCCACATAGAAAATATCAAAAGCTTCACTTCTGTATTCCGGGGGAGGATTAATGCTTATCGATATTGAATGTTTCTGGAGTAATAATTGAGGCCACCCTAACAATGCTGGCATTTTCATGAGACGCGACAAGGCCGGCAATCTCTCGACCAATTCTTTTAAACTTTTTAGTCGAAAAAGAAAGAACATTCACTTTTCTGGTCGAGATTATGCTCAAATTCTAACTTCGACCAAAAGGATCAACTAATAGAGTGCTGTGTTCGACCATGATAATTAAACCTTTTAGTCGAGTGACTATTTGAATTACAGAGGCGTGATAGCTATGAACTGCGTTAGCTTGTTTCTTTGAGGAAGTAAGCTTACTGCATTCGGTTCTTCGCTTTACACTAATAGCGAGAGCCTCGGTTATCCCTGCTTTATTCTTTGAGTTACTATTTACTGTCTGGCCAGAAGTAATGGTATCAATTTGAATCTAGCGTAATTGCAAAGCAGCCAACCGAGGACATACGATAAGCCTAAGGTACTCTCCCTCCCATATTTGGTGATGAAATACCTGGCACCGCACCCAGAATTCAAATTAATGAAAACATTCTGTATGTAGCTGTTATACAAAGCCTGTGGCTTTGTCGTATCTGAAAGTAAGAGCAATTGTGCAAGGACTTCTTGCACAAATTATTTTACTGCTATCTAAATTGATTGAGGCAAAACTGAAGGTTAGCTAGTTTAAAATGGGAAGTGATCTTCTTCATACCCTTCAACCCAAATTACTAGCTTTTCAAGCTCATCACCTTCGGGTGTGCCTGGTTCAGCCACATCAAACAAGGATTCAATTCTTTTCAAAACGGCTTTATAGTCGCTTTCTGAGGGTTCTAGTCCCACTTCATCTAATGAAACTGTAGCAAGCCCATCAGCGTGGGCAGTATTAGGTGTAATACCCTTAAGTAGTTCTTTTTCTGATAGCTTTTTCTTGCTCATAAGTCGTTTCTCGATTCGAAAATGACATTAGATTAGTTTATAGCACAATGGACTACTAGCCGTAATGTAGAACCTTATTCAAATAAATCTCATGTTAATTTCATGCGCTCTAAACACGTCTTGGGGCATAACTGTTTTAGTTGGTAGCTTCGCTCTCCATCTGAATTCTGTGATTGAATCAGTTGTTGCACCTGACGATTAAGTGAATATTCATTCATGGGAAGGGCTAAGTGAAGAAGTCAGATTGAACGGATAACATAGCTACTTACTCGACTAAATAGAAAAATAAACGGCTTATCGTTCTGCTAACATTTGAAGCGATGCACTCCACTAACTCAGATATCAATCACAACATTCAATGCCTTAAATTGACAATATTTATTACTCAAAATCGATATTAGGAAAATGCCGGAGTTTGAGCGCAAGGTGCTCGATTCACTGCGAGAGCCTCTGGAGTCAGGTGAGATCATTATTTCACGCGTGGCAGGCAAGACTCGTTTTCCTGCACGCTTTCAGTTGGTCGGAGCCTTAAACCCAAGCCCGACTGGTTATTACGAAGGCAATCAAGCACGCGCTAATCCTCAGATCATATTGCGCTATCTCAATCGATTATCGGGGCCATTACTGGATAGGTTCGATATGTCATTAGAGATCCCACTATTGCCCAAAGGGATGTTGGCTGAAGGTGGCGATCGTGGTGAAACCACTCAAGTGGTAAAGCAAAGAGTCAAACAAGCGCGCCAGTTGATGCTGTCTAGGAACCATAAATCGAATGCGCTGTTAGGCAGCCGGGAAATTGAAAAGTATTGCCCATTGCGACGCGAGGATGCGGAGTTTTTAGAAACGGCGCTGCATCGATTGGGTTTATCGATTCGTGCTTATCATCGAATCATCAAGGTAGCGCGAACTATTGCGGACCTTGACGGTAACGAGCAGATCGAAAAGAAACATCTATCAGAAGCGCTTGGCTATCGAGCGATGGATCGCTTGCTGAAACAACTCTCGGCTCAAGCTGTGTAGTCATGCCAATCGTAGTAAACAACGGGTCATTTATTTACCACGATTGGTATAAAAACAAGAAAGCCTGCTTTTTACGCAGGCTTTCGTTGTTATGAACTAATGGTTATGAGCGAGCAGTGAAGTCTAACTAGAACTTGTAGTTCAAGCCAACTGAGACGATGTATTGTGATTCATCGTAGAAGGTAATGTTCGAGTCGCTGGTGCCGTAGCCCGCAAGCGAAACAAACGACCAGTTTTCCCAGCCCATGAATTGATCATATTCATACGCGGCAAATAGGTTGATGTTGTCGTCGCTGCGCTTCTTGCTGTAGATAGGGTTGCTTGCATCGTAAGAGCGCTGGTTGTAACCCGCTGTTAGTGCGTATTGGTGACGACCCATACCGCCGAATAAGCTGACTTCACCACCGAACTGTTCATAAGAGGCAGCTTTACCATCCGCAGAACTTGATTGGTAAATCAATGATGGCACTAACATCATGGTGCGACTGATTGGCTGACGATACTGACCTTTCAGGTAGACAGTTTCTGCATCACGTTGTAGAGCTTCTTCAACTCGATCATCTTTCACGTCTTTGGTCGCATAGGCCATGTCTAGCGAGAAAGCTGAACCCGCAATACTGCTTAGCTTCAAACGAAAGGCATTGCCAGTTTCATCGGTCTTTGTGCGAGCTGATGTGGTGTTGTACGGATCAGCCCAGGTCTCACCGGACATGATGGTTGGCAGAAGTGAAGCGTCGATGGTCATGCCTGACTCTAGTTGGTATTTATAACCCAATTCAAGTACCACAGTACCCGTTGCTACGTCATCTCGCGCTGTACCTGTGTAAACCTGGTGGTTTAGTTTTTCACCGAAGGTGTAAGCAACGCTGCCTAAAGGTGCAACAAGGAATGAGCTTTCCGAAGAAGCCTTCTGTTGGTTAGATGAAATGGTGCTGTCAGCATCGGTATTAAAATTTGAGGTTGAAGAAGTAAAACCGGTGTTGATAGATATTTCACCACTGAAGCCTGCTTCATCAGCAAGCTTGGCAAAAGCAGGTGCTGCGGCAACGCTCAGTGCTAATAACGTATATTTAATTTTCATTCAGAGGCTCCTTGCCCCAGTGAGTGGTAGCAACAAATAGCTGTTAATAAAAAGTTATAGAAAACAGCATAATCTAAAGGTTCACTTTATCGCGCACCTTATAAAGGTTTATTAGATAAATGGGAAGTAGAACCGTATCGCGGGCTAAAAATTATGTGTTTGCTGAAGATGATTAAAAAGCGTCAGGCACAAAAAAGGAAGCCGAAGCTCCCTTAATATGGTTTTTTGATTGTTTTTTACTTCTTCAGTAAGAAGTTAACCAATTCAAAATATTCGTCTAGGCTGTTGATGCCTTGTGCTTCTACCAAGTAACGGTTATTCACTACTACTGCTGGTACGCCAGAAAGGCCGCTGTCTTTGAATGCTTTGTCGAAACGACGAACCATTGAATCTACTGCAAAGCCATTGTAAGCCGCGTCAAATTTCTTCGCGTCGATGCCTTCGTCCAAGAAGATTTGGCGTAGTTCTGCTTCATCGCGTGGTGGCTTGTTCATGTTGTGAATGCGGTTAAACATCACTGGTACCATTTTGTCTTCCACTTTAAGCGCAATCATTGTCGCGTAAGCTTTGCTCATTGGCAGACCCATGTTGCCGCCCATGAATGAAACATGGTTCTTCTGTAGCTTCGCGTCAGCTGGTAGCTGTTGTTTTAGCTGCTGGATGATAGGCTCAAAGCTATTACAGTGTGGGCAGTAGAAAGAGAAAAACTCTGTCACCATTGGTTTCTTTGATGCTTCTAGATCGAGAACTTTGTAGTGTTCACCTTCGTTAAATTTCGCAGCGTGAGCTGAAAGGCTCAACATGATCAATGAGAAAAATGCGAATAGCTTTTTCATTTATCCAATCTCCATTATGTTTGAATTTTTATCTAGTTGTATGTTGCGATTGCGTTTACCACTGAGGCATTAACGAAAGTGGTGGCTCTTGCAGGGTAGCAATTTGCTCTTTACAAGCAAGTACTTGTTGCTCCCAATATTTCGGGTCATTAAACCATGGGAAAGCCAAAGGAAACGCCGGATCGTGCCATCGCTTCGCCAACCATGCCATGTAATGCACCATACGTAGACCGCGTAGTGGCTCGATTAGTTTCAGTTGCGAGGGATTAAAATCACAAAACTCTTGATAGCTCTCTAGCAGAATATCCAGTTGCATCAGCTTATCTTGGCGCTCACCGTTAAGCAGCATCCACAGGTCTTGAACCGCAGGGCCATTACGCGCGTCATCGAGATCGACGAACATTGGTCCGTCGCGCCATAGAATATTACCCGGGTGGCAATCGCCATGCAGGCGGATATTCTCAGTATTGCTCGGCCACTGGCTCTCTAATTCTTTAATTAGAAGGTCGACGTCATTGAAGAACGCGTTTTCTAGATGCGTTGGGATAAACTGAGAGTTTTCTAATATCTTACGTGGCTGATACAAGTACTCATCTAGGCTGATGGTCGGACGATGTTGGAATGTTCTTCCTGCACTCGCCTTATGAATTCGACCAAGGAAACGACCTACACCTTCCAATTGGTCTAGGTTATCCACTTCATACTGTCGGCCGCCGACACTTTCAAACAGTGCAAACAGGTAGCCTTGGTATTCGTGCAAGGTCGCACCATTGATACGCATTGGCGGAGCGATTGGCATTTCTTGTTCGATCAGTTCTAACGCGAAGTCGTGTTCTTCTTGGATCTGTGCTTTGTTCCAACGCTGCGGGCGATAAAACTTAACAACGTAGCGTTTGCGATCTTCATCGGTGAATTGGTAGACCCGATTTTCGTAACTGTTAAGAGCGAGAAGCCCGGATTCAGCGCGAACCCCAATGCTCTCCAGTGCGTACCACATGAAGTCAGGGGTTAGGTTATCAAAGTTAAAGGCTTGCATCGTCATATAATAAAAAAGGCTCATTACTGAGCCTTTTTCCATTTATTGGGTTGTTATACCTAGCACTAAGGTGACTGGTATCAGAGCTTCTTGATAAAGCGGCTTTCGACTTCCATCGTAAACTCTTCATTATCCGAGAGTATAAACTGAATTGTTGAAACTGGTGAGCTGAGTTTTTCTGGATCGACTCCCAAACTGATAGGAAGGTTTAAAACCTCACCTGGCTCTACGGTAATGGTTTGTTTACCGTACCAGATAGAATCTGGTAGCCCGCTGACATCAAGCTTGTACTCTTGCTCTTGCTGAGTTTTGTTGATGACTTTCAAGTTGTAAGTATTTTCGACAAGCCCTTGGCTATTGATCTTAAATAGCTGGTTTCTATCCCGTAGAACGCTTAAACCGGCAGGGTCAACACTTGCGATTTGTGCGAAAAATAGACCCAACATAACGATCAGTATTACGCCATAGCCCAAGAGCTTAGGACGCATGACCTTGGTTGAGTGCCCCTCAAGCCTATGCTCTGTGGTGTAGTTGATCAGACCTTTCTCATAACCCATACGTTCCATGGTGTTGTCACAGGCATCAATACACGCGCCACAGTTAATACACTCGTATTGTAGGCCGTCACGAATATCAATCCCCGTTGGGCATACTTGCACGCATAAATTACAGTCAATACAGTCACCCAAGCCGAGTTGCTTGTGGTCGACTTTACGTGAACGAGGGCCACGGCTTTCACCACGTTCAGTGTCGTAGCCCACGATGAAGGTATCTTTATCGAACATAGCCGATTGGAAACGCGCATACGGACACATGTGCAGACAAACAATTGAGCGCATCCAACCTGCATTGGCATAAGTACAACCTGCGAAGAACAGTACCCAAAACACAGGCCAAAAAGTGGAATTAAAGGTAAAGAAGCCAACCACTAACTCTTTGATTGGAATGAAGTAGCCAACAAAAGTGAGACCGGTTGCGATAGCAATAGCCCACCATGCGATGTGTTTGAGTGTTTTCCTGATCGCCAAGTTGGCGGTGAGTTTGTTTGAATCTTGCTTCTTACGTTTGTTAGCCGCACCTTCCAGTTTCTCTTCGAACCAGATGTACATGAAGGTCCAGACGGTTTGCGGGCACAAATAGCCACACCAGACACGTCCTAAGAAGGTGGTTATGAAGAACAAGCCAAACGCCGCAATCATAAAGAGGATGGCGAGTAGCGTCAGATCTTGTGGGTATAGGGTTGTACCAAAGAAGTTGAACTGTTGGCTGCCGATATCGAGCAAGATCGCTTGTCGCTCACCAAATGGAATCCATGGGATAAGCGCAAAAAGTAAAAGTAAGAACCAACCGCCATAACGGCGCAGTTGTTGGAATTTACCTTTGCTTTCTCGAACATAGATTCGGTTACTTGGGTTAAATCGATCTCCATTACCTTTATGTGTCTTGGGATTAAAGGTTTTAGGAGTCACATCTTTGATATCGATTTTATCCTGACTCATGGACTATCCTTTTGGTGGCTATACCCTTCTGCGAGAGTATTGACGACATTGCTTTAAAATATGGTGTTAGAGAACCTAAGCTTCGAGCTTGGTGCATGGGCTGACTTAGCACTGACTCTTATTATTTTAGAAGATTCTTATGGGTGGCGATTATAGCGGCAATCTTGTTGTCATTTCTTTAACGCTATCAACCTTTAACAACAAAAGTGGTAACAGTTGTGACGAAAAAATAGCGAACAGAAACAAAATAAGCGACCGAGTGGTCGCTTATTGAAAGTTTGGGTGATCGTTTTAAGCCGGTTAGATGATACCGCGCGCCTTAAGAATCGCTGTTTTGAAGTCATCTTCTTGGTCTTTTTTAAGACCCGGGATCATTTCATCCTTTTCGCTGTTACGCATTTTTAGATGGTAGATAAGAACATCGTCAGTCAGATCTTCAAGCTTACCTTGGTAGCCCGCTTCTTTTGATAGCTTAATAATGAACTCTAATAAGTTAAGCTCTTGATCTTTCTGCCACTCAGGCTCCATCAGTTCAAGCAGTTCCTCAATGCGGTGACACTTCATACTTTACTTCTCCACAAATTTTATAATGATTTGTGGTTAAGGTATCAAATCGGGTAGGGAATACCAATGTGTAAAGACATTTCAAGGTGGGACAGAGCAAGAAAAAAGCGCAGTAAAAACTGCGCTTTTCGTTAAGCGGCTTTAATTACTTTTGTTGCAGTCGGTGCTAATAAAGCAGTCTTCTGAACGAGAGTCATTGTAGGAGCCAATTTCTTAGCCGTTGGAGCAGCAACAAAGCCACTACGACGACGCATCGCACTACGGTTGGTGTGCGAGAACCTGACAGCTGTTGGGCGCATTAATTTACCTAACGGTCAGGCATATCCATTGCCAATCTAATGGCCTGACTTATCATGAGCTTCGCTTCAATTACTTGAAGAGTCACTCTTCTGGCTTTCGCCAATCCGAAAAATAAATCAGGATAATGATATGCATGCATATCAAGGCTTAGATTATCACTATCTCAGTTATCGATCGACGCCTGAGTGATAATTAAACGATATTAGAGCTAAAATAGTGTGAGCAGTATATTTGAGTTTGAACCTCTTTCAGGCTTAAGATGATGCTTTAAAGGAGGTGCATATGTCGTTCTTGAAGAAAACGTTAGCAAGTTTTGGAATTGGGTCTGCCAAGGTGGACTCTGTATTGCAACAGGAAGTGCTTTACCCAGGTAAGAAGGCGAGCATTATTGTGCATGTCTACGGAGGCGCTCAGCCGCAGGAGATCGATAACATTGATCTCAACTTATGCTGTCGCTACGTCAAAGAAGTTACCGCAAACTCGCAAGGGCAAGAGGGCGGTCATAAACGCCGAATGCACCAGACATACTCGCTGGCAAAATGGAGCTTGCCGTATGCCTTTGTGATTCAGCCGGGTGAAACCCGTGACTTTGAATGTGAGTTTGATGTGCCACTGAACACACCGGTTACGATTGGTGATTCAAAGGTATGGCTGGAAACCGGGTTGGATATTGCGATGGCGATTGACCCATCGGATAAAGACACCTTAACGGTTCGTCCCGACCCACTGCTCGATGGTATTTTTAACGAGCTTGAAGCTCAAGGCCTGCGCATTCGTCAAGTGGAATGTGAAGCGGTCAAAGGCTTTGAACTGCCGTTTGTACAAGAGTTTGAGTTTGTGCCGACGACGGGTCCTTATCATGGCCGTTGGCGTGAATTGGAGGTGGTTGCACACCACGGTGAAACAGAACTCAAGCTGTGGTTTGAGATAGATAGAAATCGCGATGGCGCCAAAGGCATGTTAGCGAGCTTGCTTGGTATTGGTCAGCTACAGCGTCAATTGAGCGTCCCGCTTGATACCTCACCAGAAGATGCCGGTAAGATGGTGGTCGAGTATTTAGAAAGCGCGTCTTAGTTGAATCGCATATATTCACCTAGTCACAACGGTTAGCTTATCGCACATCTTAGAAGTCATTTTGTCATAAAAATTTAAGCTTACACGTGTAAGCTTAATGTGCAATACTAGTCTAATCGAACATTTACTCTAGTAGGATACTCATGTCTGCATCATCAGCCAGCGAATACAGTGACATCGAAGAACGCGCTAATGCGATAACTCATGGCTTGGGCGTGGTGCTTGGTGTGGTTGGCCTGATCTTGCTGTTGATTCGTGCGTTTGACTATCAAGCTGACATGCTGACTATTACCAGCATGGCGGTGTATGGCAGCAGCATTATCCTTCTGTTTCTTGCTTCTACGCTTTACCACTCGATCACCACCGAAAAAACCAAGCGCTTACTCAAAACCTTCGATCACTGTGCGATTTATTTGCTGATCGCGGGCAGTTACACGCCCTTTTTATTGGTCGGTTTAAGAACCCCTCTCGCAATGGGTTTGATGGCGGTTATCTGGGGAATTGCGCTGGTCGGTATTATCATGAAGATAGCATTCGTGTACCGATTTAAGCGCCTATCGCTGTTCATTTACTTAGCGATGGGTTGGCTATCTTTGATTGTGGTTTATCAATTAGCGATGAACATCGATATCGGTGGTTTGGTGTTACTGGCAGTTGGCGGGGTGATTTACTCGCTGGGTGTGATTTTCTATGTGGCAAAACGCATCCCTTATAACCATGCCATTTGGCACCTGTTTGTGTTGGCGGGCTGCGCTTGCCATTTCTTCGCTATTTATCTGTACGTGACACCAGTTTAGCGAGTCAGCACTTCAACGATTTCAGCTTTGATTTGATACTCTGGGTATTGATCAACAGCTAGGTTAAGCGATGTACCTTCGGCATCGGTTTTTGGTCGAAGGTAGGTATCTGCCATACGCTTTATCGACTTCCAAACCGCTACTGTTTTCTCTTCTAATAACTCCCCACGTGGTGAATATACACCTAACTTCAAAGACACTAAGATGACAGCCTGTGTGCCTTGGTTAGTAATAGCCGTAGGGATGATCAGCTCGCCGTCTTCATAGCGACTTGCACCTAGTACAACATCCACTCCTGATTGAGATAGCTGTAAGCTTGGCTTTTTGCTATCAACAACAATCGTCGTACCACGCACATTAGTCGCGATTGGGACAGCTACAACCGGCGCTGCTGCAACAGGCACTGCGATTTCTGATGTTGTTGCCGTTTCCGTTTGTTTCTGTGCCACGTATTGCCACGTAAAGTCATCTTTTAGAAGTATCTGTTTACCATCTTGCAGAGTTACCATTTGGTCGGCGAATGCAGAGCTGCTAAGCAGTGCGCTTGCGATAAGTAGGTATGATTTCATCTGTGTTTCCTTAAATATTCGCGTAATTAGCGTCGCCAAAAGGCTGGAAAAAATAGAACAATTAACGTCAGTATCTCAAGTCGGCCCATCAGCATCCCTAAACTTAATAACCACTTAGCGGCGTCGGGCAGTGGTGCAAAGTTCCCCGTTGGACCGATCACGCTGCCCATGCCTGGACCAACGTTGGCAACGGCTGTGATAGCGCCAGATATACTGGTCACAGGATCAAGTCCCATTGCGCTCAAGCCGCCTGCAATTAAGATAATCGTGATAAAGAACATCAAACCAAATGCCACGAGTGAACGTACAATATCATCATTCACAGGTCGCTGATTGTAGCGTTGAACAAACACGCCCGATGGGTGAATTAGCTTCATCATTTGTTTGTGGAGCATGGTCATCGCGATCTGGAAGCGGAAGATTTTGATACCGCCAGAGGTTGAACCCGAGCAAGCGCCCGCCATCATTAGGAATGCAAACAAGGTAGTTGGTAGTGCACCCCACGCGGTGAAGTCTTCTAAACCAAAACCGGTTGTGGTGACGACTGATACGATGTTGAACATCGAAACACGCATCGCATCCATGACTGTGTAGCCATCTCTCATGACCAACCATGTGGAGATCACGGCACTGGTGACTAAGAACAGGTAAGTGAAGCCTCTGACTTGCGCATCTTTGTAGAGTATTGAGAGCTTTCTGCCTCGCAGTGCGCTAACAAACAGTAAGAACGGCAGGCCGCCAAGGAACATGAACAGGGTTCCGACCCAGTGAGCACTGTTAGAGAAGTGGTTCATCGAGCCATCTGATGTTGAGTAACCACCCGTCGACAGTGTTGTGAAGGCATGATTGATCGCATCGAAGATGCCCATGCCTGCAAACAGATAGCTAATGATGCATAAGCCAGTCAGAACCAAATAAACCGCCACGATGTTCTTCGCGACTGTTTTCGCTCGTGGGCTGCTTTTATCTGACCAATCGGATGATTCGGTTTGGAACAGGCGCATACCACCAACGTTGAGCATTGGCAGAACCGCTACCGCCATAACGATGAAGCCGATGCCGCCTAACCATTGCAGTATTGAACGCCATAACAGAATGCTTGGTGCCATGCTGTCTAAGCCGCTTAATACGGTTGAGCCTGTCGTGGTGATACCAGACATGGTTTCAAAATAGGCGTCAGTGAAGCTGATGTGGTTGATGAAGACAAACGGCAGTGCAGCAAAGGCACTGGCAATCGTCCAGACCAGAGAGGTGATCAGGAACATGTCCCGCACCCCAAGTCGGAACTTAGCGGAGCGGCCCAAGCTCAAGCAGATGAACGCCACAATGTGCGTGATCACTACCGATTGACCAAACTCGAGGAAGCCACCGGTGCCAGTAAAAAAGGCAACCAATGTAGGGATGTACATGAAAAGGGCGAGTTTTGATAACACTAACCCTATCACTAATAATATCGGACGAAAGTTGACCATAGCTTAATAGACCATCGCTTTGTGTCGGAGCGTCGTTCCCACAAAAAGAAAGTTGCGAGAACGATGCTTACGAGAACAAGGCTATAAGAAGAACGGGCTCGGTTGGAATAGAGACTCAACATCAGGTACGTATTTCTTGTCCACTAGGAACATCACTACGTGGTCATCTTGTTCGATTACGGTTCTATCGTGCGCGATAAGTACCTCTTCTCCGCGAACAATCGCACCAATGGTGGTGCCCGGTGGCAGTTTGATGTCGCCAATCGCTCGGCCAACAACCTTAGACGTGGTTTCGTCACCGTGAGCAATGGCTTCAATCGCCTCAGCAGCACCGCGACGTAGAGAGGATACGTTTACGATATCAGCACGACGAACGTGAGTAAGTAGCGCAGAAATCGTCGCTTGTTGTGGAGAGATAGCAATATCAATCACGCCACCCTGAACAAGGTCGACATAAGCGCCACGCTGAATCAGCACCATTACTTTCTTGGCACCCATTCGCTTCGCCAGCATCGCTGACATGATGTTGGTTTCATCTTCATTGGTTAGAGCGATGAACACATCAACTTGATCGATGTTCTCTTCGGTCAGCAGTTCTTGGTCGGCAGCATCACCACAGAATACGATGGTGTTTTCTAATTCTTCAGATAGTTTCTCAGCGCGAGTGTAGCTGCGCTCGATAAGCTTGATGCTGTAGCTCTGCTCTAGGCGCTTTGCCAAGCTTGCACCAATGTTACCACCGCCAACAATCATGATGCGTCGGTACGGTTTCTCGAGGCGTTGCAGTTCACTCATTACTGAGCGAATGTGGTTACTTGCTGCCACAAAGAAAACCTCATCATCGGCTTCAATGATGGTGGTGCCTTGTGGGCGAATTGGGCGACCTTGACGGAAGATCGCCGCAACACGAGTGTCGATGTGCGGCATGTGCTCACGCAAAGCAGACAGTGCGTTACCGACCAGTGGGCCACCGTAGTAGGCTTTTACCGCTACTAGGCTCACTTTTTGTTCAGCGAAGCTCACAACTTGCAATGCACCAGGGTATTGAATCAAGCGCTCGATGTAGCTGGTGACGAGCTCTTCGGGTGCAATCAGGTGATCGACTGGGATTGCACCTGATTTGAAGAGTGCTTCTTTCTCTTCTAAATACTGTGGAGAGCGGATACGGGCAATTCGGTTTGGCGTATTAAACAGAGAGAAGGCAACCTGACATGCGGCCATGTTGGTTTCATCCATGTTGGTTACGGCAACCAACATGTCGGCATCTTGCGCGCCCGCTTCACGTAGTGTGTTCGGGTGGCTGGCATAACCGTTTACAACCCTAAGGTCGTATTTGTCCTGAAGTTCACGAAGTCGGTCGGCATTACGGTCGACGATTGTGATGTCATTGTTTTCACCCACTAGGTTTTCAGCAAGGGTACCGCCAACTTGTCCAGCACCTAGAATAATGATCTTCATAGCCTTTCTCTTATTTTTTGCCGTTGTAATTCTAGTGCTCTCATTTCGCTTTGATAATGCACTAGAAAGAAACAGCGGCTAAGAAATAAATTCTTAGCCGCTGTTAGTTGTTATGCCTGTTTTACTAGAACTGCGTAGTAGAAGCCATCCATATCTTCTTCACCAGGCAGTATTTGACGACCCGGTTTTTCGATATCAGACCCAACTAGCGTTGCGTTCTCGGTACGCTCTAAGAATGCTTTCACTTGCAGCACGTTTTCTTGCGGCGTGATAGAGCATGTCGCATAAACCATGGTGCCGCCTTCTTTTAGCTGGCGCCACATTGCATCCAAAATCTCACTTTGCAGCTCTGCTAGTGCATCAATATCAGAGGAACGGCGTAGCCACTTAATGTCAGGGTGACGGCGGATTACACCGGTCGCTGAACATGGAGCATCAAGTAGGATGCGATCGAACTGACTGCCAGTCCACCACTCTTCAGGGTAGCGAGCATCACCACAGATTACGTCGGCACGTAGTTGTAGGCGTTCAAGGTTATCGTAAACGCGGTCTAGGCGTTTAATATCACTGTCGATTGCAACCACTTCAGTGTCTTGAGTATGTTCAAGAATGTGTGCAGTTTTACCGCCAGGTGCTGCGCAGCAGTCTAGGATTAACTCACCATCTTTTGGTGTTAGGAAATCAACGGAAAGTTGAGCTGCAGCGTCTTGTACTGATACCCAGCCTCGGTCGAAACCAGGAAGCAAAGTAACATCACAAGGTGACGCTAATTTTATGGCATCAGCCGCTTCAGGGTGCAGTGTGTATTCAATGTTTTCGTTTTTAAGCAGTTCAACATACTCGTCACGAGTGTGGTGTTGGCGGTTTACGCGCAGCCACATTGGTGCCTTGCTGTTGTTTGCTTCAACCAATTGCTCCCACTGATCTGGGTAGCTTTCTTGAAGCATTTTTAGGATCCAGCTTGGGTGGCTGTATTTGCCCGCATTTTGGCTAACGGCTTTCTCATCTAGCTCTTCTTGATCGCGTAGGTAGCTGCGAAGCACTGCGTTGATCAAACCACTGAGGCTTGGGCCGCGCAGTGTTTTGGTTGCTTCAACTGTTTCAGCAACGGCAGCATGCGAAGGAATGCGCATAAAGCTCAACTGGTAAATGCCTACTAAGATCAGGTGGTGGAATACGCGCTTTTTACCTTTAAGCGAGTTTTCCATCAGTTCGTTAGCGATTGACTCTAAGCGAGGCAGGTAACGAAGTGCGCCGTAGCAAATCTCTTGCAGTAGAGCATGGTCTCGCGGGCGGATCGTTTTTTGAGCCGCAGGGAGAGCGTGTGAAAGAGAGTGGCCTTTATCGACAACTTGGAATAGGACATTTGCAGCAGCAGCGCGAACATTCATGAGGGGTACCGAATATTTATTTGAATACATGAGGGCATCTCTGCCCTCGTAAAGGTTTTCTAAACTGTGTTTTTACAAGCTACACGTTTTTAAGTACATATTGAGTAGCTTTAAAGCGGTTAAGAAAGTTGAGTACCAACTTCAAACCAGCTTGCACGTGAGTTCAAGATGTCTTGAACTGACATGGCTTTTTTACCTGGAACTTGTAGCTGTTCCAGTACTAGTACTTTGTCGCCAGTCGCAACATAAATACCAGTCTTATCTGCTTTGATGATTGAGCCAGTTGGCGCAGATGTCGATTCTTCATCAACACGCGTCTGCCAAACTTTAATGCTTTTTTCATCATTAGAGCTGCTATCAACAATCGCAAAGTGACTCATTGGCCACGGGTTGAAAGCGCGCACACAACGTTCGATGTGTTCTGCACTGTCATTCCAATCAATTTTTGCTTCTTCTTTGCTCAGCTTCTTCGCGTAGTTAGCAAGTTCGTCGTCTTGCTTCTCAGCAATAGCTTTACCAGAAGCGATGTCTGCTAAGCACTCAACAAGAGCGTCAGGACCAAGGCCAGCCAACTTTTCGTACATTGACGCACTGGTATCTGTAGATTCGATTGGTAGCGTTGCGATGCTTAGCATATCACCGGTATCTAGGCCGATATCCATCTGCATGATCGTCACGCCAGTCTCTTTATCACCCGCCCAGATAGAGCGTTGGATCGGAGCAGCACCACGCCAGCGCGGTAGGATAGAGCCATGTACGTTGATACAACCCAAGCGAGGCGTATCTAATACAGCTTGTGGAAGAAGCAAGCCGTAAGCGACAACAACCATGATGTCAGCATTCAAATCTGCTAGCTCTTGCTTAGCTTCATCTGACTTGAAATTTTCTGGTTGGTAAACCGGAATATTGTTTTCAAGTGCGATGTTTTTTACTGGGCTCGCCGTCAGTTTTTTACCGCGGCCTGCTGGACGATCTGGCTGTGTGTAAACAGCAATAACTTCATGCTCCGAAGACAACAACGCCGCCAAATGACGGGCGGCGAAATCCGGAGTACCTGCGAAGACAATTCTTAAAGATTGACCCAAGGTAGACTTCCTTCTTAATTTAGTAATAGCAGCGGTTATTAACCTTGTTTCTCGTTGAAACGTTTAATCTTCGCTAGCTTATCTTGAATACGTTTACGCTTTAGTGGCGATAGGTAATCAACAAACAACTTGCCTTCTAGGTGGTCAAGTTCGTGCTGAACACAGATAGCCAGAAGGTCGTCAGCGTCGAATGTGAATTCGTTGCCTTCACGGTCTAATGCTTTAACCGTTACTTCTGCAGCGCGAGGTACTAGAGCTCGAGCGCCTGGAACAGATAGACAGCCTTCTTCGATACCATCTTCGCCACGTTTGTCGGTAATTTTAGGGTTGATCAGAACCATAGGTTCGTCACGTGTTTCTGAAATATCGATAACAACGATGCGCTGGTGGAAATCTACTTGCGTTGCAGCAAGGCCGATACCTTCTTCGTCGTACATGGTTTCAATCATGTCATCAACGAACTTTTGAATCTCTGGGGTAACTTCTTTTACCGGTTTCGCCACGGTACGTAGACGATCATCTGGTAATGTTAATACTTGTAATACAGACATATACACTCGAAATATTGAACTGTGCCGAAACAGCTTAAACCTTGTTGGCTCAATTCTAGACATTTTAGAGGTCAAATGACAGCATCCTGAAGGTAATTCTCTAATCAGATGTCATATATTCAGACCAAGGAACCTAGGTCATGCGTCATTTTTTCCCCGCTTTATCTCTTATTTGTGCCTCGCTTTCGTTCGCCGCTATGGCTGAAAATAGTGAACAACCTTTAACCATTAAACAAGGAGCACCCGAAGCGTATGTGGTGGTGAAGGGCGATACTTTGTGGGATATCTCCGCGATGTATCTTGATAGCCCATGGCTGTGGCCGAGGTTGTGGCAGGTAAATCCTGAGATAGAAAACCCTCACCTTATTTACCCCGGAGATAAATTGTCTCTGGTTTGGATTAATGGCGAGCCTGTATTGAGCCTCAAACCCTTCATCAAGTTAAGCCCTAAGATTCGTGTCTCTGAGAAGAAAGCTGTGCCTACCGTGAATGAAGGGCTTGTTTTGCCGTATCTACAATCTGATCGCTTGGTTGAGCAGCAAGATATTCAATCGGCTCAACGAGTATTGGGGACGAGTGATGGTAAACGTTTCTTATCAGGTGAAGACCGACTATTTATCTCGGGCAATCAGCAACATCAAAGATGGGGTATTTACCGTTCTGTCGAAACTTACCAACGACAGCAACCTCAAGCTAGTATGACTTCTTTGCGTTTGGTCGCCACGGCGCGCTTGAAAGAGGTGGATGCTGAGTTCAGTAGTTTACAGATAGAGACTCAACGGCAAGAAGTACTGCTCAACGACCTCGTGTTACCAGAACTTGGCGTTGGTCAGGTGAAGCTCTCAACCACGTTTTATCCTGTGCCTAGTGCTGCGGGTCAGTTTGCTAATATCTTGGGTTCGTTAGATGGCAGCCAATACAGTGCAAAGAATCAGGTCGTGGTTATTAACAAAGGCTCACAGGATAATCTTCGCCAAGGCTCTATGTTTACGCTCAGCGAAAGCGGCGCTGTGGTGTTTGGTAAGCAAGGTGAATACAGCTATAAAGAATCATCAACGAGCGATAAGGTTCAGTTGCCAAGTACCTCACTCGGTAGTTTGATGGTCATTCGTCCTTATGAGTATTTTAGCTTGGCCTTGATCACTCAGAGCTCTAAGCCTGTTAGCAATGACATTCTGGCTGTATCGCCTCTGGGTCTGGCTTTGAAGGAAGATGCTAAGGGCTCCGAGTGAATGAGCAACAACTGAGCGCTTGGCTAACTCTAAGTTTTGTTCCGCAACTGGGTGGCAAGCGCCTTTCTCGTCTGCTTAGTATTGATTCTCCTTTTAATATTGTTGGCTACTCAAGTCAGCAGCTTCAAGCGATGGGTTTGTCTGCTAAGCAAATTGCCTACCTAAGAGAGCAAGCCCCAAGAGAAGTGGAGGCTTGCCTAGAGTGGCAAGTAAGACAGCCCAACCATCACATCATTACCCCGAATTGCTCGCATTATCCCAAACTGCTGAATGAGACCGCCTCTGCGCCGAGCGTGCTTTTCGTTAAAGGTCACGTTGAAAAACTGATTGAGCCTCAAATCGCTATGGTCGGCAGTCGCAATGCCAGTCTCGAAGGGTTGCAAACCGCGAAGTCCTTCGCCAAAGAGTTCGTCCAAAACGGTTTGATTGTCACCAGTGGCTTAGCGCTCGGTATCGATGGCTATGCTCATGATGGTGCTCTAGATAAAGGAGGGGAAACTTTTGCTGTATTGGGTTCTGGCTTGGATTCCATTTACCCTGCGCGGCACAGAAACCTGGCTGATAGGATTTGTGAAAATGGTGCGCTGATTTCAGAGTTTCGCCCAAGCGCAAAGCCACGACCTGAACATTTCCCTCGGCGTAACCGTATTATAAGTGGATTGTCGCTCGGAACTTTGGTGGTTGAGGCAGCTGAAAAGAGTGGCTCTTTGATTACAGCTCGCTATGCCATGGAGCAAGGTCGAGAGGTGTTTGCGCTGCCAGGCTCTATTCATAGTCCAACCAGCCGTGGCGGCAATAGCTTAATTAAGGCTGGTGCATGTTTGGTGCAAAATGCTCAAGATGTTCTGATCGAAATAAAGAGTCTGTTAGACTGGTCTATCGATCAGCAACCCAGCTTGTTCGAACCTACGCCCAGTATGGGGGAAAATGAACAATTGCCATTTCCACAGCTGTTAGCTAACGTAGGGTTAGAGGCGACACCCGTTGATATTTTGGCACAGAGAACCCATATACCTGTGCATGAGGTCATGATGCAGCTTTTAGAGCTTGAGCTCTCAGGGCATGTTGTTGCAGTTTCCGGTGGCTATATTCGAAAGGGGAGAGGCTAAGCTATGATGATGGACATACTGATGTACTTGTTTGAAACCTACATCCATAGCGATTCTGAATTGCAGGTGGATCAAGATGAGCTGGAAGATGAGCTTCTTCGAGCGGGGTTTCACCAAGATGATATTTATAAGGCCCTCCATTGGTTAGAAGATCTTGCGGCATTGCAAGATACCGAGAACCAAGCGGCGATTAGTGTGTGTTCCAATACCTCGATGCGTATTTATACCAGTCGAGAGATTTCACGTATTAATATGGAGTGTCGAGGTTTCTTACTGTTCCTTGAACAGATCAATGTACTCACGACAGAGATTCGTGAAATGGTGATTGATCGTGTGATGGGGCTTGAGACAAACGAATTTGAATTGGATGATCTGAAATGGATTATCTTAATGGTGCTATTTAATGTACCGGGTAATGAAAGTGCTTACACGCAAATGGAAGAGCTGTTGTACACCAAAGAGCAAGGTATCTTGCATTAATACAGGCTTGTCATGAGTAGTAAGATTGATAATCAGCTTTTTTCAGCACATGAACATGCACTAGAGCATGAACCATGTCCACAGTGTGGTGGAGAGCTTCAGCTTCGCCATGGTAAGCACGGCCCATTTTTAGGCTGTAAGCAGTATCCGAGCTGTGATTACATCAAGCCGTTGCATCAAAACGATGGCCATGTGGTGAAAGAGTTGGGTATACCGTGTCCTAAATGCCAAAACGAATTGGTATTAAGGCAAGGCCGCTTTGGGATGTTCATTGGTTGTAGTAGCTACCCAACATGTAATCACATCGAATCTTTGGATCAACCAAAAGAACAACCTGAAGAGCAGCCACTTGTTGCTTGTCCTGAGTGTGGTAGAGGCCATTTGGTTGAGCGTAAATCTCGCTATGGCAAAACCTTCTATGCTTGTGATAACTACCCTAAGTGTAAGTTCGCAGTTAACCAACCACCTATTATCGGTCGTTGTGAAGAGTGCCAGTTCCCGTTGTTACTTGAGAAGAAAACAGCCAATGGAACCAAGAAACAATGTGCTGATCGCAAGTGTCACCACATTCAATCTCAATAACCTGATGTTATAGAAAAAAAACGGCGCTCACTGAGCGCTAATGCCGTTCACTTAAGAGTGAACGGCATTTTTGTTCTTAGCATACCGTTGTGGT